>CAYMXG010000151.1:0-5951 GCA_964394115.1 uncultured Enterobacteriaceae bacterium
TGCCGCCGAATATCAGCGTCAGGTGGAACTTGATCAGCCACCAGCGCGGCAGCGGATTGTTCAATTCCTCCAGGTTCTCATCCCAGACATGGCCCATGGTCTCGACTTTTTCATTCGGATCGCGGCGCCCGCCGGACAGCCAGCGCAGCAACCAAAACAGGCCGGCCATCGACAACAGCGTGGTCAGGATGATGAACCAACTCCAGAAACCGCTGGTGAAATCGCTCATGGATCAGGCCACCCGGGGCTCAGGTCTCGGCATCATTGTCTTCATGGAACGGGATGCGCCCGGCCTGTTCGTAGAAATCCTTGCGCCGTCCGCTCCACACCCAGGCAACGATGCCGATGAACAACCCCAGGATGAGCAGACTCCACAGACCGTGCCAGGTGCCGATGCTCATGGTTATCTCCGCGTCTTGATCGACGTGCCGAGGTTTTGCAGGTAGGCGACCATGGCGTCCATTTCGGTCTTGCCGGCAAGTTGCGCGGGCGCGGTGTCGATTTCGGCATCGGTATAGGGCAGGCCCAGGCGCCGCAAAACCTGCATGCGATAACGGATGTCGCCGGGATCGGCCGGCTGCTGCGCGAACCAGGGATAGGCGGGCATGATGGATTCCGGCACCACGTCGCGTGGATTCAGCAGGTGCGCCACGTGCCATTCATTACTGTAACGCCCGCCAACCCGCGCCAGGTCGGGTCCGGTGCGCTTGGAGCCCCACTGGAACGGATGGTCGTAAACAAACTCGCCGGCCACCGAGTAGTGACCGTAGCGCTCGGTCTCGGCGCGGAACGGGCGGATCATCTGCGAATGGCACACATAGCAGCCTTCGCGGACATAGACGTCGCGCCCGGCCAGTTCCAGTGCGGTGTAGGGCTTCAGGCCCGCCACGGGTTCGGTGGTGGAATGCTGGAAAAACAGCGGCACTATCTGCACCAGGCCGCCGACGCTGACCAGCGCCAGGATCAGCACTGTCATCAGGCCGATGTTGGTTTCGATTTTCCCGTGACCGGTTGCCATGTCCGTGCCTTCAATGGGCTCCCGCAGGGACCGGGATCGGTGCGGTGACCGGTTGTGCGCCGACGCAGGTCTTCCACAGGTTGTACGCCATCATCAGCATGCCGATCAGGAAGAACAGGCCGCCGAGCGCGCGGATGATGTAAAAGGGATGCATGGCCTGCACCGATTCCACGAAGCTGTATATCAGCGTGCCGTCGCTGTTGACCGCGCGCCACATCAGCCCCTGCATGATGCCCGCGACCCACATGGAGCTGATGTAAAGCACGATGCCGATGGTGGAGAGCCAGAAATGCACCTCTATCAGCTTGATGCTGTGGATCTCCCGTCCATACAGCCGCGGCAACAGGAAATACATGCTGCCGATGGTGACCATGGCGACCCAGCCCAGCGCACCGGAGTGGACATGGCCGATGGTCCAGTCGGTGTAATGGGACAGCGCATTCACGGTCTTGATGGACATCATCGGTCCTTCAAACGTGGACATGCCGTAGAACGACAGGGAAACAATCAGGAACCGCAGCACCGGATCCGTGCGCAGCTTTTGCCACGCCCCGGACAACGTCATGATGCCGTTGATCATGCCGCCCCAGGACGGCGCCAGCAGGATCAGGGACATGACCATGCCAAGGGACTGAGCCCAGTCAGGCAGGGCGGTGTAATGCAGATGATGGGGACCGGCCCAGATATAGACGAAGATCAGCGCCCAGAAGTGCACGATGGACAGGCGGTAGGAGTAAACGGGCCGTTCCGCCTGCTTCGGCACAAAGTAATACATCATGCCGAGGAAGCCCGCGGTCAGGAAGAAGCCCACGGCGTTATGCCCGTACCACCACTGCACCATGGCATCCTGCACACCCGCATACACCGAGTAGGATTTGAGGAAATTGACCGGCAGCGCGGCGCTGTTGACCACATGCAGCAAGGCCACGGTGATGATGAACGCGCCGTAAAACCAGTTGGCGACGTAGATGTGCTGCACCTTGCGCTTCATTATCGTGCCGAAGAAGACATAGGCGTAGGCCAGCCACACCAGCGTGATGAGGATGTCGATGGGCCACTCCAGCTCGGCATATTCCTTGGAACTGGTGTAACCGAGGGGCAGCGTGATGGCCGCGGCGACAATCACCGCCTGCCAGCCCCAGAACGTAAATGCAGCGAGCCGATCGTCGCACAGCCGGGCGTGGCAGGTGCGTTGGACCACATAATAGGCCGTGGCGAACAACGCGCTCCCGCCAAAGGCGAAGATCACGGCATTGGTGTGCAACGGGCGCAGCCGACTGTACGTCAGCCAGGGCAGGTCGAAATTCAATGCCGGCCACGCCAGTTGGGCTGCGATGAGGACGCCCACGAGCATACCGACGATGCCCCAGACGATGGTCATGACGGCGAACTGGCGGACGACTTTGTAGTTATAGGTTTCGGTTGCTTGAGTCACGGGTACGGGCGCTTATGTTTTTGTTGTATTTCGTATTTCGCATGTCGTGCAAGTGGAATCAACTGGTGAAGACCGGGCCGACGCCCAGGCTCCAGAGGATCACCGTGGCGGCCAGCACCCCCACCAGTCCGACCAGGCCGAACGCCAGCACCGCGCTGGCGAACAGGAATCCCCGTTCCACGGGGATCTCCATCATCACCGGGATGCCCAGGTAGAGCAGGAAAACCGTGTAGGCCGCGGCCGGAATACCGATCAGGAGGTTGAGCCACAGCACCGGAAACAACTGCGCAACGCCCACCAGGAACAGCGGGATCGGGATGTAGGCGGCGAGCACCACGCAGCGCGCCAACGGTTGCGAAGCACCGTAGGTTTCCCCCATCCAGCGGATCATCCAGGCGATGGACAGCACAGCTGCAACAATCACGAGGTAGTAGAGCAGGGCGATGATGCCGGCGCTCCAGTGCGTCAGTTTCACGGTTTCGGCGCTGCCAATCTGCCAGCCGAATTCAGTTGTGCCGACGTAGCCGCTCACCACCGGGATGGCGCCGAGGATCAGCACGTGTCCCAACGCCTGGCCAATGGACAGGTTCTGCCGCCGCACCTCCTCCCACTCATGGACCGGGTGCAGGAAAAAACCGACCATATGTTGAAACAGCATCGTTCCGTCCCCCTTTACCGCCCGTCCCCGATCAAATGCTACCAGATTTATCCCAGGTCTCCAGATTCGCTCTCAAAAGCGATAGCCAATGCCCGCGCCGACAACCCACGGGTTGATGTCCACGTCCACGCGCAAGCCGGTATTGGCGAAGGCGCCGTTCTTGATCAACAGGCTGGCCGTGCTGTCGATATCGATATATTTCACGTCCACGTTAAAGTACCACTTGTCGTTGATGTCCACGTCGGCGCCGATCTGGGCCGCCCAGGTAAAGCGGTTGTCCATGTCCACATCCACCGGGCTCCCCACCGCGGTCTCCAGGTTATCCGTGGCGTCGTTCCACAGGAAGGCGGTGTAATTCACACCCACGCCGACGTAGGGCCGGATGTTGTTTTCGGGCATGAAGTGATATTGCACCGTGACGGTGGGCGGCAGCACCCAGCTGTCGAAGATCTTGAAGCCGTCGGTAAAGCCGAGGCTGGAAAGCACCGGGCCCGGGCCTTCCAAGTCCACGTCATGGATGGCAATGCCTGCGATGGCCTCGATGCCGATGTTGTCGGTGACCATGTAGGTGACATCCAGTTCGGGCACCACCGAGGTATCCACACCTACGCCGCTGCCATCCAGGGGCGTACTGACGCCGCCAGCCTCCAGGTGAATGCGTTCGCTGCTGTCGTCGGTGACGATGGCGATACCACGCGCCCGCACCAGCCAGTCGCCGGCCTCGGCCCGGGCCACGCCCGAAAGCAGGGAGAGGGTTGCAAATCCAAGCAAGGCGAGCGCCCCGCGTAGTGACAAGTGTCGCATTCAGTACTCCTTACGATTTCAATGGGAATCCAGGTACGGCCGCCCGCATCGGGCTGATGCATCAAGTCCGCCGGGTCAACGGCGCGATTCAGCAAAACGGTCGCTGCAATGGGCGCGCAGCATGTCAAAATGGTTGCGGCGCAACATTGACCTGGATCAAATTGGATCCAGCCCTAATCGGGAAGATTTTTCGGCGTGCATAGACTCAAGATCCAGAATCCGATTTGCTTCCATTGCGGCCAGACCATGCCGGGAGGCAGCCATTTGCATGCCGACGTGGCGGGTACGCCACAACCCATGTGCTGTCATGGCTGCAAGTCAGCGGCGGAGACCATCGTCGCCTGTGGCCTGGATCGGTTCTACCGCTTGCGCACCGGCGAGGCGCCGCGCCCCGGGGAACCCTCCGGCGCTGATGCCGCGCGGTATATCGCCTTCGATGACCCGATCCTGCAACAACGCTTTGTCAGTGCGGGGACGGATGGGCACGCCGAGGCCGCGCTGCTGCTGGAAGGCGTGAGCTGTGCCGCTTGTTGCTGGCTGATTGAGCAGCGGGTGGCCGGACTCGCCGGCATGATTGCCATCAGCGTGAACTATGCGACGCAAACCGCGCGTGTGCGCTGGGATCCCGCGCAGCTCGCTTTCAGCGCGATCCTCGCCGCCATCGCCCAACTGGGGTACCGCGCCGCGCCCTATGATGCGGCCGTCGCGGACCGGCAACTGGGCCGGGAGCGCAGCGCGCATTTGCGCCGGATCGCGATTGCCGGGTTGTTCGGCATGCAGATCATGATGCTGTCCCTGGGGTTGTACCTGGGCGCCGATGGCGGCGTCGATCCCGGACTGGCGGATTTGTTCCGCTGGTCATCGGCGTTTCTGGTGCTGCCGATCCTGCTTTACTCCGCACAACCCTTTTTCCGCGGCGCCATACGCGATTTGCGCGCGCGGACCCTGGGCATGGATGTCCCGGTGGCGCTCGGCATCTCGATTGCATTCGCCGGCAGCCTGCATGCCCTGCTTATCGGGCGTGGACAGGTGTATTTCGATTCGGTGGCGATGTTTGTCTTCATCCTGCTTTGCGGCCGGTTCGTGGAGCTCACGGTGCGGCGGCGCGCGGCCGCGCAATGGGATCGCCTGCAACGCATACAGCCCGCCACGGCGACGCGGATCCACTTCAATGCCGAAGGCGCGCTGGACGAAGAGGTGGTGCCGGTGACGGCATTGCAGGTCGGAGACCAGGTGCGGGTCAGGCCGGGGGAAGTCGTGCCGGTGGATGGGGTGATCGCCCTCGGCACGTCCAGCCTGAACGAGGCGCTGCTTACCGGGGAGAGCCTGCCGGTCACGCGTGAAGCCGGCGCTGCGGTGCTGGGCGGCAGCATTAATGTGGAGTCGCCGCTCTGTGTGCAGGTGAGCCGCGTATCCGGTGAATCGCGCCTGGCGCAAATCACCCGGCTGGCGCGGGAAGTGGAAATGGGCAAACCGGCACTGGATACCATGGCCAATCGCATCGCCAGCCGCTTCATTGTGCGCCTGCTGGTGATCGCGCTGGGAGTCGCATTGTTCTGGTGGTTCCGGGACCCTTCGCGCTGGGTGCCGATCACCGTGTCGGTGCTGGTGATTACCTGCCCTTGTGCACTGGCGCTGGCGGCGCCGGCCGCACTGACGGCAGCGACCGGTGCCTTGTTGCGCCTGGGATTGCTGGTGCGGCGCACCCACGCCGTGGAGACGCTGGGGCAGGCGACATTATTTGTGTTCGACAAGACCGGCACGCTCACGGACGGGGAACTGCGCCTGTCACGGGTGGAGGTGACCCCGGGCATGCATGCCGATGCCGCACTGGCCCTGGCCGTAGCACTGGAAACCGGATCGGAACATCCGGTGGCCCGGGCCATTCGCCAGGCGGCCCGCGGCAACCCGCTGCACGCGGAGGAGGTCCGCGCATTTACCGGCGAAGGCGTGATGGGGCGCGTCGCCGGCCGGGAGTATTTTCTCGGCACGGCGGCATTCGTGCAGCGCATGACCGGTGTGCAGGCTGTTGCCAG
>CAYMXG010000152.1:0-5935 GCA_964394115.1 uncultured Enterobacteriaceae bacterium
CTCTACCGGTTCGCAATGCGAATCGCTACAATCCGCCTCCCTTCAACAGGTTGGCGATGGAATTGCGTCTCCCGCCGCAGCCGCAAGGAAGAAATGATGCCACCCAATCCGCAGGCAATACCCTCACCCATTGCAGGGCTATTGCGCGAACGCATCCTGCTGCTGGACGGGGCCATGGGCACCAGCATCCAGATACTCAAACTTGGGGAGGCGGATTTCCGTGGCCGACGCTTTGCCGATCATGGGCGTGACCTGCAGGGGAATAATGACCTGCTGTCCCTGACACACCCCGGGCTCATTGGCGATATTCACCGTCAATTCCTCCAGGCCGGGACGGACATCATTGAAACCAATACCTTCAACGCCAATGCCATCTCGCAGACTGAATACGGCCTGTCGCACGTCGCCCGGGAGTTGAACCTCGCCAGTGCGACGCTGGCCCGTGAAATTGCCGACGAATTCACGCGCCGCACGCCGCGCAAACCCCGTTTCGTGGCCGGCGTGCTCGGCCCCACCGGCCGTACGGCGTCCATTTCGCCGGAGGTCAATGACCCCGGTGCGCGCAATGTGACCTTCGAAGGCCTGGTCGAGGCCTACGCGGACGCCACGGCGGGTTTGCTGGACGGCGGCGTTGACCTGCTGATGATTGAAACCATCTTTGACACGTTGAATGCCAAGGCGGCTGTGTTTGCCATCGAACAGTGCTTTTATGAACGCGGGCAGAGGCTGCCGCTGATCATCTCCGGGACCATCACCGATGCCAGCGGCCGCACGCTGACGGGGCAAACGACAACGGCATTCTGGCATTCCATGCGCCATGGCATGCCGTTGTGCATCGGGCTTAACTGCGCCCTGGGGGCGAAGGAATTGCGTCCCCATGTGGAGGAATTGTCCGCGGTGGCGGACACATTTGTTTCCGTGCACCCCAATGCCGGCCTGCCCAATGCATTCGGCGGCTATGACGAATCGCCGCAAGACATGGCCGCAGTGCTGGGCGAATTTGCCCGCAGCGGATTCATTAATATGGTGGGCGGCTGCTGCGGCACGACGCCGGAACATATCCGCGCCATCGCCGCGGCGGTGGCACCGTGCGCACCGCGCAAAATCCCGGAGCCACCGCGCTACTGCCGCCTGAGTGGGCTGGAACCGCTGATCCTGCGGCCCGAGACCGGTTTCATCAACATCGGTGAACGCACCAACGTGGCGGGTTCTCCCAAGTTCCTGAAGTACGTTCAGGAGGGCAACCTGGAAGGCGCGCTCGAGATCGCCCGGCAACAGGTCGAGAGCGGCGCCCAGGTCATCGACATCTGCATGGACGAGGGTCTGCTGGATTCCGAGGCGTTGATGCGGCAGTTCGTGAATCTGATCGCCACGGAACCGGACATCAGCCGCGTGCCGTTGATGATTGACTCCTCCCGGTGGTCGGTCATTGAGACCGGCCTGCGCTGCATGCAGGGAAAGGGCATCGCCAACTCCATCAGCCTGAAGGAAGGAGAAGAGGTATTCCTGCACCATGCCCGCCTCGCGCGGCGCTATGGCGCGGCAGTGGTGGTCATGGCATTTGACGAGCGCGGCCAGGGCGACAGCACCGAGCGCCGTTATGAGATCTGCGCGCGATCGTATCGCCTGTTGACCGGGCAGCTGGACTTCCCCCCGGAGGACATCATATTTGACCCCAATATCCTCACCGTGGGCACCGGCATGGCGGAGCATAACAATTATGCGGTGTCGTTTTTCGAAACCGCGCGCCTGATCCGGCAGCACCTGCCCCACGCGCAAATAAGCGGCGGCCTCAGCAATGTGTCATTCGCCTTCCGCGGCAACAATCCGGTACGCGAGGCCATGCACGCCGCGTTCCTGTATCACGGCATTCAGGCCGGCATGAACATGGCCATCGTCAACGCCGGACAACTGGGCATCTATGCCGAGATTGAAAAAGCGCTGCTGGAGCGGGTGGAGGACGTGCTGCTCAACCGCCGCCCGGACGCCACCGAACGCCTGGTGGAATACGCGGATACCGTGAAGCAAGTGGAGCGCGGCCCGCAGGTCGATGTGGCCGCGTGGCGCAGCGAATCCGTCCAGCAACGCCTGTCCCATGCGCTGGTAAAGGGCATCGCCGATTTCGTCGAACTGGATGTCGAAGAGGCACGGCAATTGTATGCACGGCCGCTGGAAGTCATCGAGGGTCCTCTCATGGACGGCATGAGCGTGGTCGGCGAACTGTTCGGCTCCGGCAAGATGTTTCTGCCGCAGGTGGTGAAAAGCGCCCGCGTCATGAAGCGCGCCGTGGCCCATTTGATCCCGTTCATCGAGGCGGACAAGGCGGCGTCAGGCCGAAGCAGCAGCAATGGCCGCATCGTCATGGCGACAGTCAAGGGCGACGTCCATGACATCGGCAAGAACATCGTCGGCGTCGTGCTCCAGTGCAACAATTTTGAAGTGCTGGACCTGGGCGTCATGGTCCATTGCGAGACCATCCTGAACAAGGCCAGGGAGGTGCAGGCGGATATCATCGGCCTGAGCGGACTCATTACCCCGTCACTGGATGAAATGGCACACGTGGCGCGCGAGATGCAGCGACTGGAGTTCACCATCCCCTTGCTGATCGGTGGCGCCACGACGTCGCGCATGCACACGGCGCTGCGTATTGCCCCGGGCTATGGAGCGGGCGTGGTGCATGTGAAGGATGCCTCCCGCGCCGTGGGCGTGGTGCAGTCCCTGATCAGCGCGGAAAAACGTCCTCTGTTACTGGAGGAAACCGCGCGTGAATTTGAAGCATTGCGGATCCGCCACCAGCAGAGGCAGGACACGACCCATTGGCTGACACTGGCCGAGGCGCGTGCGAAAAAATTCCAGACTGACTGGGCAGCCCGGACGATTGCCGCGCCCAGGTACCCGGGCATCCATGTCCTGGCGGATTACCCCCTGGCCGAACTGGTACCGTACATCGACTGGACGCCGTTCTTCATGACCTGGGAGCTGGCGGGGAAATACCCCCGCATCCTGGAAGACGAGATCGTCGGCGAGGCCGCACGCCGGCTGTACGACGATGCGCGCCAGATGCTGAATGATATCGTTGACGGGAAATGGTTGCGCGTGGCCGCCGTCATTGGCCTGTTTCCCGCAAACAGCGTCGGTGACGATGACCTGGAAATCTACACCGATGCCACGCGCAACGGGATCCGGGCCACGCTGCACATGCTGCGTCAGCAGCAACGCCGGCCTGACGGCCAGCCGAATCTGAGCCTGGCGGATTTTATTGCGCCGCGGGAAACCGGGCACGCGGATCACATCGGCATGTTTGCCGTCACCGCCGGCCTCGGTATCGAAAGCAAGCTGGAAGAGTTCGCACGCAACCATGATGATTACAACTCGATCCTGCTGAAGGCGCTGGCCGACCGGCTGGCCGAGGCCATGGCCGAACGCATGCATGAACGCGTGCGGCGGGAATTCTGGGGCTACGCCGCCGCGGAACAACTGGCCGGCGAGGATCTTGTCGCGGAAAAGTACCAGGGCATTCGTCCCGCTCCGGGATATCCGGCCTGCCCCGATCACACCGAAAAGCTGACCCTGTGGCAGGTACTGAATGTGGAAGAAAACACCGGCATGAGACTCACGGACAGCCTGGCGATGCATCCGGCCGCGTCGGTCAGCGGCTGGTATCTCGCCCATCCGGACGCACGCTATTTCGGGGTCGGTCGCATCAACCGCGACCAGGTGCAGGATTATGCCCAGCGCAAGGGTATGGAGATCCGGCGCATGGAGGGGTGGCTGTCGCCGCTGCTGGGATACGATCCGGACACGCTGAACTGATGAATCAAGCGCCGGGATCTGCGCACCTTGGGCACGACCGCACCGGACTTCCAAGCGGGAATATACGTCACTCGTCGTACGACTCGGGAAGCGGAAACTCCGACGCGACCACGGTGCGCTGCCCCAACACCCGAAGGTGATGGGCCCGCAATGTTTTCAGGAACAATGCCTGATCCTGTTGTGGAACACGGATACTGCTCATGCCGGTCTTCAGACGCCGCACCAGGCCCGGCAGTTTCCAGATGGCTACGCGCCGGTGCACGGGGTCGCCAAAACTTTCGACGCCCGTGATCAGGTCACCCAACGACTTCAACGCCAGTTCCCACTCCATGCTGCCCTCGCCCCGGTTCGCCTTTATCAGGGCCAGGACTGCAGACCATGTCTCCAGAGCGAACGTACGCACAAAGTGCGGCAGGGTGCGGCCCCGGAGCGATGCTTCCAGCAGACTCCGGATCGCAGGATCACCAGCGTCGATTTGCGGCGCAGGTTGCGCCGCAGTGCGCAACACCGGGCGCGGTCCCGGAAACGTGGAAAATGGTTCGCCGGCCTCAACGCGACCACCCGGCGCCGGGCGCGCAGGACCAATCCCCTGCCGGGCCAGCAGTGCGTTGACCTCGCCGTAGACGCGCGGCAGTTCGGCGTTCACGTGGCGTTGAAACAGTTCCATCAAAGCGCGCCGCACCGGTTCGGCGGCGGCGACATCCACACACGCCGCGTTGAACGCGGCCATGAGTATCCCGGGGTCCATCGGGTTGGGCGGCATTGACGCCTGTGACCTTTTCAGCAGTGTCTCCAGGCGCCGATCAATTTCCAGTAATGCCGCGCGGCAACCAGGCGGCGGATTTGCGTCATCGGTGGCGGCACCACGTTGCGTCTGCAGGCGACCCTCAAATAATTCCTGGAATCGATGCTCGAAACACACGGCAAATTCCCGGCGCCGCTGGCGCAGTTCGCGCACGGCGTCAAAGGATTCCGAACCCGGCCCCGGCAGTGATCCACCCAGAGTCTGCCGTTCCAGCGCGATAGCCGCCTCGTTCACGACGCGGGCGACCGTAGCCTGGATGCGGCTTGTCACCAACTCACGACATGCGCGCAAGAGTGCCGAATCGGGTGGGGGAAATTCCATGTTTCTCTCCATGACGGCGAACGCTTCAATGCGCCCGTGCAGCCAGATCACCTGTGTTTGGCGGCATTTGCAATCGACAGACCGCGCTGTTGAGGACTGCTTCACATGCCCATTTGCGGCATTGCGACTCCGGTCACACTTGGCGCCTATGTCTCCCCAAATTCACGTTGTTGTCGGGCAGCACCGACAAACCCGCCCCGGTCGGAAACCTCCTGCGGCCTCATGTCTTTGATTTCCAAACCCTTAATTCCATGGCATGGAGCTTGCGCTTCCATCTTCGCACCCTCCCATGGAGTAATTTCATGCCCCTGAAGACACGCGAACCCGCGGCTATCGATCCCGGGTTCTCCGACATGGAATTTAATGAGCGACTTCGACGTTGCTCCGTCGAGCAACTGGAACAGTGTATTCGCCTGTTGGGCATGTACCTGGCGCTGTACAAACGCGGCCATGGTGAATTGGACGAGTCCGCCTACTCCGGATTGCTGAACCAGGATCCCGTGGATCTGAAACTTGCAGAGTTGATGTCAGACGGCATGGATGAGGCCAATGCCATGCTGTTGCTGATTCAATCCGAACCCGGCGCGCCGGAGTTTTCGGCAACGGAAGCCCGCAACAAGTTGAACTGATCCGGACGCTCCTACCAGTCCTGCAGTCCGTCCAGCGCAGCCAGATCCTCCCGGGACAACTGCACGCCACACGCATGCAGGCTGGAAGTTATGCTTTCCGGCCGGCTGGCGCCCGGTATGGGAATGATGTGATTACCCTGATGTAACAACCAGGCCAGCGCCACCTGCCACGGCGTCGCGCCTGTTTGCCGTGCCAGTTCCAGCAGCAGCATTGATTCACCCAGGCGTTTCTGCCGGCCGTGTCCCCCGACCGGGCTGTGCGCCAGAAATGCAATCTGGTTGCGGGCGCAATACCCGGCAACATCGTCCCTGAGCGAGCGCTGCATGAACACGTGGCATTTATTCTGCACGCTGACCACCGGGAGAA
>CAYMXG010000153.1:0-5925 GCA_964394115.1 uncultured Enterobacteriaceae bacterium
CGCCCCTTTTTAGATCTGACTCTGTAACCCATTCCGTAGCACTTCCGCGGACGCCGATTTGACCTCGGCGTACCTGCACTTTCGTGGTGCTTTCTCGATTTTGTCGCACCGGTACGGTGCAATTCGTGCCTGGAATATGGACCCAACTTAATCTCTGATTTTAATAAAGTCTATTATATTCAGTGCATTAGATTTTATGGCATGGATTCTGCTCCCAAATGGGGCACGGCATTGAGCGCTGGTTCATTTCAGCGCAGCCTGACCCACACCTGTCCATCCATGCTGGTTGAAGGAGCAACACCGTGAAACTCATCACCGCGATTATCAAACCATTCAAGCTCGATGATGTACGTGATGCCCTGGCTGAAGTTGGCGTGCAGGGATTGACCGTCACGGAGGTCAAGGGATTCGGACGGCAAAAGGGACACACCGAGTTGTATCGAGGTGCCGAGTACGTGGTGGATTTTCTGCCAAAGGTGAAGGTCGAGCTGGCGGTGGATGACGCGATGGCGGAGCCTGCCGTGGAGGCCATTGCGAAGGCTGCCAACAGCGGCAAGATCGGCGACGGCAAGATTTTTGTCTGTCCCCTGGAGCATGTGGTCCGAATCAGGACCGGCGAAACCGGTCCCGACGCACTGTAATCACCACACCGCCAACATAAGGAAGCCGAGATGAACAAGCGCTCAACCATTGTCACTACTTGCGCCCTGGGCTTGTTTGCACCCTTTGTGGCCAGCGCCCAGGAGTCCGCGCTGAATGGCGCCGATACCGCGTGGGTTCTCGTGGCCACGGCGCTGGTGTTGTTCATGACCCTGCCCGGGCTGGCGCTGTTCTATGGCGGGCTGGTGCGCAGCAAGAACGTGCTGTCGGTGCTCATGCAATGCTTCGCGATCACGTGCCTCGTCAGCCTGCTCTGGTTTGTCGCCGGATATGGGTTGGCTTTCGGAGATGGCGGGAGCGCAAACGCGGTCCTGGGCGCCTCGAAATTTCTGCTGGGCGGCGTGGGCGTCGACAGCCTGTTCGGGACGCTGCCTGAATCGGTGTTCTTCATGTTCCAGATGACGTTCGCGATTATCACGCCGGCACTCGTGGTCGGTGCGTTTGCGGAACGCATGCGTTTCTCGGCCGTGTTGTGGTTCGCCGGGCTGTGGCTGCTGCTGGTGTACGCCCCGATTTGCCATTGGGTCTGGGGCGGCGGCTGGCTGGCGAAAATGGGGCTGCTGGATTTTGCCGGTGGCACGGTGGTGCACATCAATGCCGGTGTCGCGGCCATGGTCGCAGCCGTGATGATCGGCCGGCGCAAGGGATTCCCGGAGAGTGCAATCATGCCCCACAACCTGACCCTGGTGGTCAGCGGCGCGGCCATGTTGTGGGTCGGCTGGTTTGGATTCAATGGCGGCAGTGCGCTGGCTGCCGGCGGCAGCGCGGGTATGGCCATGCTCGTAACACACTTGTCGGCGGCGGCCGGCTCCCTGTCCTGGATCGGTTGTGAATGGATCAAGCATGGCAAGCCGAGTGTGCTTGGCATTGTGACCGGCATGGTTGCCGGTCTGGGGACGATTACGCCCGCCTCCGGCTTCGTCGGACCTGCAGCTGCCGTCATCATCGGGGCATTGGCCGGTGTCGTGTGTTATTTCGCCACCCAGTATGTCAAACGTGGACTGCGCATTGATGACTCGCTCGATGTATTTCCGGTGCACGGGGTCGGCGGCGTCCTGGGTACATTGCTCACCGCGGTGTTTGCCTCCAGCGCGTTGGGTGGCAGGGGATTGCAAACTTCCATGCTGGATCAGTTCCTGACGCAGCTTACCGGCGTCGTCGCCACCATAGCCTGGTGCGCGGTCGTTACCGCGGTGATACTCAAGGTCGTGGATAAGCTTGTCGGCCTGCGTGTCTCCACCGAAGAGGAGACTGAGGGCCTGGACCTGACGCAGCACGACGAACGCGGTTACAGTCTGTAGCAGGCTGATGCAAAACGGCTGCGCCGCGTTTTGCATCAGTCGTTGACTGGTTCCGGGCGCGGCGCGGTCCGGACCCCGGAATTCCGGCATTAGTTGGGCTCGGGATGGCATTTCCAGCCTGATCTGACCTTGTTTTCACCCCGGGCCGCATTCGGCCCGGTGGTTTAGGTTCCCGGGGTTCTCATATAGAATTGCACCCCGCCGGTAGGACCGGCACACCTGCAATTCGGCTCACATAGAGGACCACCATGGCGGATGCAAATCTGGTAGATCGCGTGCTGCTGAAGACTTTCGTACCGCCCAGCGCGCTGAATACGGAAAACTTTCATGAATTGGCCGGAAAGGCGGTAATCGAAGAGATTCCCCAGGGCCGGACCATTTTCAAGGCCGGGGAAAACGACCGCAAGACCATCTACCTGGTGGACGGTGAAGTCGACCTGGTCATGCCGACCGGGCAGAAATTGCCGCTGCGGTCCGGTACCGAAGCCGCCCGCCACCCCATCGGCAATCAACAGCCGCGCAGGCACACTGCCGTGGCCAAGACCGCATGCAAGATAACCCGCATCGACAGTGACTTGCTGGACATCCTGCTGACCTGGGATCAGATGTCCGGCATCGAGGTCGGCGAGATAACGGTCGAAAACCAGGACGGCAGCGAGGGCGGGGAGGACGACTGGATGACCCGGATCCTGCAGTCCAAGGCGTTCATGCAGGTCCCGGCCGCGAACATCCAGAACATGTTCATGCGCATCCAGGAGGTCCCGGTCAAGGCGGGAGATGTCATCATCAAGCAGGGCGACGACGGCGATTACTACTACATAATCAAGCACGGTAAATGCAAGGTGACCCGGCCATCGAAATCCGGGGCGGAGCTGATCCTGGCCTCGCTGAGTGATGGCGCTGCATTCGGCGAAGAGGCCCTGCTGTCGGAGGCCAAGCGCAACGCCAATATCATCATGACCACCGACGGCGTGCTGATGCGGTTGTCGAAGGCGGATTTCAACCAGTTGCTGAAGGAACCCATGCTCAACTGGGTGACCCGCAAGCAGGCCGACGAACTGGTGCAGAAGGAAGGCGCCGTCTGGGTCGATGTACGGCTGGAAAGCGAGCACCAGGCGAACGGCATCCCGGGCAGCATGAACGTGCCGTTGTTCATGATGCGCATGAAGGCCGAGTCCCTGCCGGCGGGCAAAAAGTACATTCTTTATTGCGATACCGGCCGGCGCAGTTCCGCCGGGGCCTTTTTGCTCAGTGAGCGCGGGCACCAGGTACTGTGTCTTAAGGGCGGGCTGAACGGCGCCGGTTGATTCAGGCGTTGCGGGCGTGCGGTCGACTGCTCCCGTTACCTTTCCCGATCTGATCCTGGATCCCGCGGCGGACAACTACGCCGTCGTCGGGAATCCCATTGCCCACAGCAAGTCCCCGCTGATTCACCGGTTATTCGCGCAGCAGACCGGCCAGCGCCTGCATTACCACGCGGTGCTGGTGCCGCCGGGCCAGTTTGCAGCGGCGCTGGATCGTTTCCAGGGACTGGGCGGGAAGGGGCTGAACATCACGCTGCCGTTCAAGGAAGAGGCCTGGGCCGCGGCCACCAGTCGCAGCGCGCGTGCCGAACGTTGCGGGTCGGTCAACACCCTCTGGTTCGATAACGCCGGACGGCGCTGCGGCGAAACCACCGATGGGCTTGGGCTGATGCGGGACCTTGCCCGCCTCGGCATGGAGGTGCGCGGACAGCGGGTGCTGATCCTGGGCGCCGGCGGGGCCGTGCGCGGGGTGCTCGCCGATGTCCTGGCGCTCGCGCCGTCGCGGCTGGTAATAGCCAATCGCACCATCAGCCGTGCAACTGAATTGTTGCGGCAACTGGCCGCCGGTGACGGTACACAGGCTGGTGGTTACGCCGCGCTGGCAGGCATGAAATTCGACCTGATTATCAATGGCACATCAATGGTCCTGCACGGGGAACTCCCCCCGTTGCCTGCGGGTATCCTGGCCCCGGGTGGCGCCTGTTATGACATGGTGTACGGCGATGCCCCAACGGTATTTTGCCGCTGGGCGCGGGATCAGCATGCGGCGTTGATCAGCGATGGCCTCGGCATGCTGGTGGAGCAGGCGGCGGAGTCTTTCCTGATCTGGCGCGGCGTGCGGCCGGAAACGGCGGCCGTCATGGCGCAACTGCGCTCAGCCGCCGGCTGAAGCGGCCTTCAACTCCGCAACTGCGTTCGCCAGTGCGATGTATTGCGCCACGGTCAGTGTCTCCGGGCGGGCGGCGCCGTCCAGATGTTGTTGCTCCAGCAACGGTCCGGGATCAGGGACGACGGCGCGCAGGGCATTGCGCAGCATCTTGCGGCGTTGTTGGAAGGCGCCGCGAACCAGGTCGGCGAACAGCACCGGGTCCCTTATGCCCTGCGAATAATCCGGCCGCGGCACCAGCCGCACCACCGCCGACTCGACCCGTGGCGGCGGTTGAAAGGCGCCGGCCCCGACCTTGAACAGGCGTTCCACAGCGCAACGCGCCTGCACCATCACTGTCAATCTCCCGTACTCCCTGCCGCCCGGCGCAGCACAGATCCGGTCCACGACCTCCTTTTGCAGCATGAACAGCATCTGTTCTATGCAATGCAGCTGATCCAGCAGGTGGAATAACAGGGGCGTGGAAATGTTATAGGGCAGATTCCCGATCACCCGCACCGGGCTGCCGAAGCCACAGAAATCAAATTCCAGTGCATCGGCCGCGTAGACGTGCAATTGCCCGGCTGCGCCCAGTTCCTGCTGCAAATGCGCGACCAAATCGCGGTCCACTTCAATGACTGACAATTTGTGCCCGCTTGCCAGCAGCGCGCGGGTCAATGCGCCGCGGCCGGGTCCGATCTCAACCAGAGTCGCCGCGGCGCCGGGCTGAATGGCATCCACGATGCGGCGGATGACGCCGGCATCGTGCAAAAAATGCTGACCCAGGCGTTTGCGCCGCGGGGGCGGCCGTTGGATCGTGGTCACAATGCGGCGCGACGCGCCAGGTCACATGCGCAATTCAATGCGGCAATGAGGCTGCCCGGGTCCGCACGCCCGCTGCCGGCCAGTGGCAATGCGGTGCCATGGTCCACGGAGGTGCGGATGATGGGCAGACCGAGGGTGATGTTGACGATGCCGCCGAAACCCCGGGACTTCAACACCGGCAGCCCCTGGTCATGGTACATGGTGACCACGGCATCCATGCCGGTGAGCGACTGCGGCAGAAACGCCGTGTCTGCGGGCAGGGGGCCGGTAAGGCGCATGCCTTCGGCACGCAGCCGTTCCAGCACCGGCGTAATCACCGTGATCTCCTCCCGTCCCAGATGGCCTTGTTCTCCGGCGTGCGGATTCAATCCGCACACCAGCAGGCACGGTTCCGGAATTCCGAAGCGCGTGCGCAGGTCATGTACCGTGATGCGCAGTGTATGCTCGAGTCGCGCATGGGTCAGCGCGCCACTGACCTGATGCAACGGCAGATGGGTCGTGACCAGCACCACGCGCAGGTTATTGTCGGCGAGCATCATCACCGGTTCAGCGCGGCACAACGCACCGAGAAATTCCGTGTGCCCGGTGAAAGGGATGCCGGCATCGTTGAGCACGGACTTTTGCACCGGGCCGGTGACCAGTGCGTCGAGCCGGCCATCCATGCAGGCCCGGGCCGCCTGTTCGATGGCTTGCAGCATCGGCCGCGCATTACGGAGATCCGGGCGCCCGGCGTGCACCGGCGCGTCCAGCGGCATCGGCATCACGGCCAGTGTCCCCGCTGTATGGGGAGCAGCCGCGTCCGGGCGAGCCACCTCGATCAGGCGCAATGGCCTGTCCATGAGGCGGGCCCGCTCGCGCAACAGCGCCGGATCACAATACGCCACCAACGTGGCGTCATGGGGTTGTGAGGCCAGATGAATCAGCAGGTCGGGCCCGATCCCGGCCGGCTCACCGGCGCTAATGCCGATGC
>CAYMXG010000154.1:0-5882 GCA_964394115.1 uncultured Enterobacteriaceae bacterium
TACACCCGCCGCAAGACCATCACCCAGCGCTGGCCGGACGATACGAAGGAAAAGGCGCAGTTTTCCTTCCCGACGAATCACTAAAGGGATCTAGGACAAAAGCGATGGTGGCTCGGCATGGGAGTTATGCCAAACACAACACTGTCATTCCGAGCGAAGCGAGGAATCCGCCGTAGGCGTCCCGAGTGCAACGAGGGATCTAAACCTTACAGCAAGATCCCTCGTCGCTGCGCTCCATCGGGATGAAAATGATCAATTGAAGCGAAAGGAATACCGATTAGACTTGGACGATTTCATCTCGCCTTGGAACATTCCATAGAGAAAATGACTCATGCAAATAGCAAATAGTATCTTCCTCGTCACCGGCGGCGCCTCCGGTCTCGGCGCCGCAGTGGCACGGGAACTGTGCAAGGCAGGCGGTCGCCTGATACTGGCAGATCTGAACCGCGACGCCGGCGAGGCGCTGGCAAGGGAACTGGGCGACGGCGCCCGCTTCCTGGTCACCGACGTCTCCATTCCCGATAGCGCCAAGGCGGCCGTGGATTTTGCCGTCATCACCTTCGGCGCATTGCACGGCCTGGTGAACTGCGCCGGCATCGGCTGGGGTGAGAAGACCGTGGGCAAGGAAGGTCCGCACAAACTGGAGACCTTTGTCCGCGTCATCAACGTCAACCTGGTGGGCACCTTCAACATGATCCGTCTCGCCGCCGAGGTAATGACGAAAAACCCTGCCAACGCGGACGGGGAGCGCGGCGTGATAACTAATACCGCTTCCGTCGCTGCCTTCGACGGCCAGATGGGTCAGGCTGCGTACTCGGCGTCGAAGGCCGGCGTGGCCGGCATGACGCTGCCCATTGCCCGCGACCTTGCGCGCAACGGCATCCGCGTCATTACCATCGCCCCGGGGATATTCGAAACGCCGATGATGAACGGCCTGCCGCAGGAAGTGCAGGAGTCGCTGGGCAAGTCGGTGCCATTTCCGGCCCGCCTCGGCCGCCCGGCGGAGTATGCTGCACTGGTGCGACATGCCATCGAGAACGCCTACCTCAATGGCGAAACCATCCGCCTGGACGGGGCGCTGCGCATGGCGCCGAAGTGAAAACACTCGTCATTCCGGCCAAGCCCGCGAAACGGGCGCGAGCCGGAATCCAGCGGTAGATATCAAGAACCAATCATCAGGAAATTGATGCCATGACTAAAACCACCGACCCCGTCGTCATCGTCGCCGCCCGGCGCACGCCCCTGGGTGGATTCCAGGGCCAGTTCAATGCCGTTTCCGCGCCGCAACTGGCTGCCGCGGCCATTGCCAGTGCGGTGCAACAGTTCGGCATCGATGGCACCGACATCAACGAGGCCATCTTCGGGTGTGTGCTGCCCGCCGGTGTTGGGCAGGCGCCCGCCCGTCAGGCGGTGCTGGGCGCCGGTCTGCCGCACTCTGTGACCTGCACCACCGTCAACAAGGTCTGCGGCTCGGCCATGAAGGCGGTCATGCTGGGCTGCGATCAGATCCGGGCCGGCGGCGCGGACGTCGTGCTCGCCGGTGGCATGGAATCCATGAGCAATGCCCCATACCTGCTGCCGAAGGCGCGCGGTGGGTATCGTCTCGGTCATGGGCAGATCCTCGATCACATGTTTTTCGACGGACTGCAGAATCCCTATGACAACGAATTGATGGGGGTCTTCGCCGAGAAGTGCGCGGAGAAATACAACTTCACCCGTGCGGACCAGGATGCCTTCGCCGCCGAGTCCGTGCGCCGGGCGCAGAAAGCCGTCAGCAGCGGCGCTTTCGATGACGAAATCGCCGCGGTGAAAGTGACGACCAGAAAGGGCGAGCAGATCATTGATCAGGACGAGACGCCGATGCAGTGCGACATCGCCAAGATCCCGAACCTGAAGCCTGCGTTCAAGAAGGACGGCACGGTCACGCCGGCCAATTCCTCTTCCATCTCCGACGGTGCCGCTGCGTTGATCCTGATGCGCGAGTCGAAGGCGAAAGAGAGCGACCTGAAGCCGTTGGCGCGGATCCTCGGCTACGCCTCCTTCGCCCACGAGCCGGAATGGTTCACCACCGCGCCAGTGGGCGCCATCAACGCATTGCAGCGCAAACTCGGCTGGTCGGAAAAAGACGTGGACCTGTATGAGATCAACGAGGCCTTCGCCGTGGTCACCATGGCGGCCATGCATGATCTGAAACTCTCCCACGACAAGGTAAACGTAAACGGCGGCGCCTGCGCCCTCGGGCATCCCATCGGCGCCACCGGCGCGCGCATCATCGTGACGCTGCTGTACGCGCTGAAGGCTCGCAACCTGAAGCGCGGGATCGCGAGTCTGTGCATCGGTGGCGGTGAGGCGACGGCGATGGCGATCGAACTCGCCTGATTATCCCGTCAAGCACAGTCTGCGTCAGCCGTCAGGCAATCAGACAATGATGCAAGTAAGACGCCGATTTCGTGAAAGGAGGGATTATCTATCTCTCAAAGTGGCTTAAAACGCACTGGCGGTACGTATCAGTCGTGGCGGTCGCCCTTGTGTTTGCATCGCCCTCCAGTCCAGTGATGGCTGACAAAACCAATTCAGCAGATAATCCGGTGCCGATCCGTGCCGCGGCCGAACAGTTTCTGCGCGTATTCGACGCCCTCGACTGGGAGCCATTTCGGGCAAGCTGGGCAGCGGAGCCAAGCGTCTTCTTCCCGTTTGACGACACGCCCGAGCGCGTAGAGGGGCGGGCGGCGGTCGAGGCACGTTTCCGCCGCTTCTTTGACGAAACCCGCGCGAACACACCCGGTCCGCCGTACCTGCACCTGGCGCCGCGCGATCTCCGGGTCGAGCGTTTCGGGGATGCGGGGCTGGTCACCTTCATGCTTGATGGCCCGGGTGAACGGATCGGGCGGCGCACGCTGCTGTTCGTCCGTGAGAACGGCGTGTGGAAGCTGGCCCATCTGCACGCGTCGAACGTGGCTCAACCGCAAGATCGGAACCTGTCTCCGTGATCAAGGATTTGAAAATAAAGGGTTCGCTCGAGCATGGCACTGCGGCACATTGAGCGGCACCGCACCGATCGCATCGGCTGGTTGCGCGCGGCGGTATTGGGCGCCAACGACGGCATCGTTTCGACGGCGAGTCTGGTGCTCGGTGTCGCCGCCGCGAATGCGACGCAGAGTAACGTGATGATCGCGGGGGTCGCCGGCCTCGTCGCGGGCGCCATGTCCATGGCCGCCGGCGAATATGTGTCGGTCCGCTCACAGGCAGATTCCGAACAGGCCGCGCTCAACCTCGAACGTACGGAAATCGAAACTGACGACGTCGGCGAGCACCGGGAACTGGCGGCGATTTACGTCAGCCGCGGCCTCGATCCCGCGCTCGCAAAGCGGGTTGCCGAACAGCTCATGGCCCATGATGCGCTCGGCGCCCATGCCCGCGACGAACTCGGTATCTCGGAGACGTTTAGCGCGCGCCCGATTCAGGCTGCGATTACGTCAGCGGCCAGCTTCGCCGTCGGCGCGGCCATGCCGCTGTTTGCTGTCGCCATGGTATCGGAGTCAGGTTTGATCCCCGTCGTCTCCATCACTTCGCTGGTGTTCCTCGCGATCCTGGGTGGATTGGCCGCCCGCGTGGGCGGCGCAAGTGTGACGGTGGGTGCGGTGCGCGTCACGTTCTGGGGCGCACTCGCCATGGCCCTGACGGCTGCTGTCGGGGCCCTGTTCGGGACCGTGGTGTGATATCACCGGCTTCCCGTGCCCATGAATCGAGCATGATGAACGCGAAAATACCGGACAACCGGAATGCCTGAGGCTATCTGCCACTGCGGCTCGGTCCGGATCGTTGTTTCAAGAAAACCGCGCCAGCTTATCGACTGTAATTGTTCCATCTGCCGACGCTACGGCACGCTGTGGGCATATTATAAAAGCGCCGGGGTGCGCATCCTGGCGAAGCGCGGCTCGACATCAAGTTATTCCTGGGGTCATGGGCGACTCAACTTTGTCCGCTGCAAGACCTGTGGATGCATCATGTGTTGGGAGCCAGTGAAGGCCAAAGCAAACAGCATGATGGGTGTAAACGCGCGGAACTTTGAACCGGAAGTGCTGGAAGGCGTGCGTGTCAGGCGGCTCGACGGGGCCTCAACGTGGAAATACCTGGACTGATCCAGATGCACAATACCGATAATGGCGCAGGGATTGCCGGGTTGAAGTGACGTGCAGCAAGCATCTCGTGTGGACGACCCGCTTCCATACCAGCTGCTCGCCGATGTGGTGCTTTCGCTGCACGTTGCCATCGTCGTATTCGTGGTTGGCGGCCTCATCCTCATAATCATCGGCAACCTGCGTGCATGGCGGTGGGTCAACGGGGTCTGGTTCCGGGTTTTACACCTGGGGTTGATCATCATTGTCGTGACAGAGGCCTGGCTCGGCGCTGTGTGTCCGTTCACGACCCTGGAAATGTGGCTGCGCGCGAAGGCGCATACGGCAACCTATTCCGAAAGCTTCGTCGAGCATTGGTTGCAGCTCATCCTGTATTACCAGGCTCCCGCCTGGGTCTTCACCCTTGTCTACTCGCTGTTCGGGCTGGTCGTTGCAGCAACTTGGTGGTACTTTCCGCCAAGGTCAAACCGGCGCACATCGCCACCCAATCAACAGGAGGTTCGTCATGAAATGTCCAAAGTGTCGATCGGAGATGGAGCGAGTGACAGTCGGCAAAATCGACGTTGACCGCTGCACCTCGTGCAAGGGCCTCTGGTTCGACATGCTTGAGGACCAGGATCTGCTTGCGCATGCGAAGGCCATAGATACCGGAGACAGCAATACGGGGGCGAAAAACAATCCCACCGATCGCATCAAATGCCCGGTCTGTGCAAATATGCCGATGGTGCGCATGGTCGACAATCGCCAGCCGCACATCTGGTTTGAAAGCTGTCCTTCATGTCATGGCCGCTACTTTGACGCGGGCGAATTTCGGGATCTGGGCGAGCACTCGTTTGCCGATGTCATCAAGGATATGTTTACCAAGGAACGCAAGTAACTGTCTGCGCCCCTGCCAGGGGAATCGGGCGTCAGCGTAATATTTCTGTTCACTCCGAGGAGAGGATCATATGAAAGTGTTGGCCATGGTATATCCCGGCATGACCCTGCTGGACCTTGTCGGTCCCATTCAGGCGTGGAGTTTCCTGCCCGGCTACGAAGTCCAGTTTGCGTGGCACCGTCCTGGATCAGTGCCCACCGACTGCGGCCTCAGCGTCAATGCGACCCACAGTTTCGACACGGCCTGGACTGATCCGGATGTACTCGTGGTCGGTGGCGGGGCGAAACCCACGTTGGACTTGATCGGCGATTCCGCCGCCATCGCCTTTCTCGCGGATCGCGGATCGCGTGCCCGCTGGGTCTGCAGTGTCTGCACCGGCTCGCTGCTGCTGGCCGCCGCCGGATTGCTCAAGGGTTACCGGGCTTCGGTGCACTGGGGTGCCAGGGAATCCTTGAGCCAATTCGGCGCTGAACCCAGCAACGAGCGCGTCTGCATCGACCGTAATCGCCTCACGGGTGGTGGCATCACGGCGGGTGTCGACTTCGGCATCACGGTGGCCGGACACTGGGCTGGTGAGGGGATGGGAAAGGTTATCGAACTGATTATGGAATATGCGCCACAACCGCCCTACGGAACCGGCCGCCCTGATCTCGCAGACGCGCAGACCCTCGCTGCGGCACGCGCAGCGCTGGAGCAGGCAATGACCGGCGCACCGGCGTAGGGAAGATCGACATCCGCGTACATTACTTACAACACGTTCCCTTCGAAGGACTCGGCAGCATTGAACCGTGGCTCCTGGCGTCCGGTTATAAAATAACGAACACAGGATTCCACGAATCGACCCAGTTACCGGCTGTGACTGACGT
>CAYMXG010000155.1:0-5874 GCA_964394115.1 uncultured Enterobacteriaceae bacterium
TTCCAGCATGATATTGGACTCCAGCGCCTCCTGGACCTCGGCCTGCAATTCAATACTCGACAGCTGCAGCAGGCGAATGGCCTGCTGCAGTTGCGGCGTCATGGTGAGACTCTGGCTGAGCCTTAGTTGCAGGGAGGGCTTCATACTTTCAATTTTAACAGCAACAGCGGGGACGTGAGGCAGGCCAATTACAACTGTTTGGGCGGGGTAAGGCCGGCGCGGACACGGCGATCACGCGATCAGCCGGGCAGCCGCGCGCTGGTTCTGCTTCAATCTTTCAGAGCCGGAATTGCTCGCCCAGGTACACCTCGCGCACCTTGGCGTTCTGGAGTATTTCGTCCGGGGTCCCCGCGGCAATGATATGGCCGTCGCTGACGATATACGCCCGATCACAAGTTCCCAGGGTCTCGCGCACATTATGGTCGGTGATGAGCACCCCGAGGCCGCGGTTGGCCAGGTAGCGGGTCATGCGTTGAATGTCGCCTACGGATATGGGGTCGATGCCGGCAAAGGGTTCATCCAGCAGCAGGAAGCGCGGATCAGTGGCAAGCGCCCGGGCAATCTCCACGCGCCGCCGCTCACCACCGGACAGGCTCATGCCAAGCGCATCGCGCAGGTGCGCGAGGCTGAACTCCTCGAGCAAATGTTCCAGTCGCCGGTGCGCCTCATCCACATTCAGGTTGGAGCGCGTCTCGAGGATGGCCATGATGTTTTCCGCGACCGTGAGCCGGCGGAATATGGATGACTCCTGCGGCAGGTAACCCAGGCCCATGCGCGCGCGCCGATCCATGGGCAGCGCGCTGATGTCAGTGTTGTTCAGTTGTATCGTCCCGGCGTCACAATGCAGCAACCCGACGATCATGTGAAAGCTCGTGGTCTTGCCGGCCCCGTTTGGCCCCAGCAATCCGACGATCTCCCCGTCCTGCACGGTGAGGCTCACATCGCGCACAACCTGGCGCGCGCGAAAGCTCTTGGAAATATGCTGCACGGAAAGCGTGCTCATGATTCGGGAACCTCCCCCGTGGTGTCCGGGTCCGGCGGCGCTGTATCCGCGGCCCCGGCAGGCGCGGGTACACTTGAATCCGGGGCGCTCGATCCAGGGCCGGCTGCGGCCTTGTCCTTCTTTTTGATGATGATCTTGACCCGTTCACGGGGAGGGCCGGCCGGTGCTTCTTCGTCGGCGGAACCTCCGGGCGGCTTGCTCCATGCCTTGACCTTGCTCAGTTCCGTATCGTAATCGATCCGGTCACCGCTGAAGCGCAGACCTTCCTGCGTCACCACGGCTTGGTTGATCAGGATGATCTTGTTCTTTATCTCGTGGTATTCCATGCGCAAAGCCTTCGCCTCGTCGTAGATCTTGCTGTCGTCGGGGAGTTGCTTGTAAGTGGCGGGGTTGCCTTCCATGATCAAATGATCCAGGTCGTCGCTGTCGGTCTGATATACGGTCATCAGGTCACCGGTCATGCGGATGCTGCCCTGGATGACGATGACTTTGCCGCGATAGATGCTGACATTTTTCACTTCATCCAGTTCCGCGGTATCTGCCTCCACTTCGATGGGCTGATCCTTGTCCGTGGACAGCGCGTGCACAGGCAGCGCCAGGATCAGCCCCAGCGCGCAGCCCGGCAAAAACCGGCTAGCCATTCGGGCCGGTTTCGATGATGGTCCGTTCATGTTTCAGTACCTCCAGTCTGCTGTCCCTGAAATAGGCACGCATGCCGATACCGGAGATGGTGCTCTGTTTCGACACGATAACCGCAGGCTGGTCGGTTTCCGCATACTCGCTGTCCAGCAGGACTTTTGCCGCACTGGTATCCACCTGCAGCACGCGCTTGCCCGCGGCATCGTCCTCCCACATGCGCACTGCGCCGCGCAGCACGACGACGTTGTTATCACTGGTGACCCAGCCGCGCTCGGCGCTGAGATACAACGGCAAGCGGCCGATCCGGTATACCTCCATGGTGGGTTTCAGCAGCTCGGTGGTGTCGTTGTCGGGATAATGTGCCATGTATACGGCGCGCAACCGGCTTTTCGGACGTCCGTCCTCCTCCATGGTCAGGGTGGAGAAGTCTTCCATGTAGTAATCGGGGTCATGATAGGCGCCGATATCCGGACCTTCCCGTTCACTGCCCAGGTAACGCAGCAGCCAGGTGGTCAGGCCCGCTGCCAGGAACAATCCGAGCAACCAGAGCGTACGCTGATTCATGTCCGTTCCCTGGGATCGTGGCGCCACGCGGCCATCAAATACTTAGAGTTGTTCGGGGTCATGCGGTTCCGGCTCACGACGGCAGGTAATGCCGGTATGCCAGGTCGAGCCGTCCCTGTGCCCGCAACAGCAACTCGCATACCTCGCGCGCGGCACCGCGGCCACCGTGGCATTCCGTCACCCAATGTGCCCGCGCCCGCACCAGCGGATGCCCGTCGGCGACAGCCACGCTCAGGCCGGCCAGAGCCATGGGCGCAAGATCGACGAGATCATCACCCACGTAGGCAGCCTGATCGGCGGCCAGGTCCAGTTGCGCCAGCAAGCGCTGAAGTTCCGCGGCCTTGTTTTCCACACCGAGGGCGACATGCCTGACACCCAGCGCCTGCATACGCTCTGCGACCACCGCGGAAGGGCGCGCCGATATCACGCCGACCTCCAGGCCGGATTCCAGCAGCATGACCAGGCCGTGACCATCGTGTACGTGGAAGGTCTTGAATTCGGCGCCGTCCGTTCCCAATACCAGGCCGCCATCCGTGAGCACGCCATCCACGTCAAACACGGCCAGACGCACGGCGGCGGCGCGCCGCAGGATGTCCTGGCGCATGTCAAACCACCCGCGCGCGCAGCAAATCGTGCATATTCAACACGCCCAGCAGGTGATGATCCTGGTCTGTCACCAGCAGCGCATTGATCTTGTGTTTTTCCATCATCTGTAATGCCTCGGCGGCCAGCGCATCCGGGCCGATGCTTCTGCCACCGCGCGTCATGGCCGAGCCGACAGTTGCGCTGTGCACGTCGATACCGCCATCCAGCGCGCGTCGCACGTCGCCATCGGTAAAAATACCCAGCACGCGATTGTCCGTATCCACGATGGCCGTGGTGCCCAGGCCCTTTTGCGTCATTTCCACCAGCGCCGCAGCCAGCAACGTGTCGGCACCCACGCGCGGCATCTGCGCCCCGGTATGCATTACATCCGCGACCCGCAGCAACAACCTGCGCCCCAGGGTTCCGCCCGGGTGCGACAGCGCAAAATCCTCCTTGCGGAAACCGCGCGCCTCCAACAGGGCGATGGCTATGGCATCGCCCATGGCCAGCGCCGCTGTGGTGCTGGCGGTCGGGGCCAGACCCAGCGGGCAGGCCTCGCGTCCGACGCTGACATCAATATTGACGGTGGCGGTGCGCGCCAGCGTGGATTTGCTGTTACCGGTCAGCGCGATCAGCGGGATTCCAAGGCGCTTGATGATCGGCAGCAATGACACAATCTCGTCGGTTTCGCCGGAATTGGACAGCGCCAGCACCACATCGTCGGCGGTAATCATGCCCAGGTCGCCATGATTTGCCTCGCCCGGGTGGACAAAAAACGCGGGTGAGCCGGTACTCGCCAGCGTGGCGGCAATCTTCCCGCCGATATGCCCGGACTTGCCCATGCCGATCACCACCGTGCGGCCACGGCAGGCAAGAATGTGCCGGCAGGCCTCGACAAATGTCGCATCGATGCGGGAGACAAGTTGCGCCACTGCCGCCATTTCGGTCTCAATGACGGCACGGCCCAATTCAATCAGTCGGGATGGATCGTTCATGGTGGCACTGGTTCTCTGGTCCTTCAGTCGCTTTCGGGTTATGGGTGGCGCGGAGAAGAGCCGTCCTATTTGAACCAATAACCCCACCCTTCGCAATGCGGGAACACCGACAGCGGCGCAAACCGCCCTGATCTTTCCACCTGTTAGAATCGGCCCTTGATGCAAGAGCCGAGATCCATGCGCGCGATGATCCTGGCAGCGGGCCTGGGTACCCGCATGGGCGCCCTCACTGACAACACGCCCAAGGCACTGCTCCGGGCCGCGGGCAAGCCACTGCTGCAGTTTCATCTCGAGGCATTGGCGCGCAGTGGTTTCCGGAATGTGGTTATAAATCATGGCCGGTTTGGCGCGCAAATTGAGGCCATGTTTGGATCCGGAGGGGCCTTTGGGCTGACCATCCGCTATTCAGCGGAAGGGGATGAACCATTGGAGACGGCAGGGGGTATCCGGCGTGCCCTGCCCCTGCTGGGGAGCGGGCCATTTCTGATCGTGAATGCCGATGTCTGGACCAATTTCGACTTCGCCTCCCTGCGGTCCCGGGTCCCCGCCGCGGCACACATTGTCCTGGTGCCCAACCCGGACCATCATGCCAAGGGCGACTTCGGCCTGTCCGGGACGCAAGTGACCGAAAGCGGCATGCCCAATCTGACCTACAGCGGGATTGGGGTGTTTCATCCGCGGTTTTTTCAACACCTCGATGATGGGCGGGCACCCTTGGCGCCACTGTTGCGCGAGGCGATCGGCAGGGGAAAAGTCACCGGTGAGTACTTTACCGGCCAGTGGCTGGATGTCGGGACACCGGAGCGGCTGGACCGAATTGATCAGTGCCTCAGACCGAAATCCTGACTTTCTGTCTCCTCTATCTCCTTGCTCGGGAAGGGGCTAACTCCTTGATTTTCTGAAAGTGGCGCGCCAGACCCCTGCGTTGAATGTTGCATTGCACCATATAGGCTGTTAGAGTCGATTCCTCCCCCATTACCCGTCCTATATGTTGTGGTCTGTAAGATCTAAACCCCAATATATAGATTCCTATGACATTTCTGCGTATATTCAACCTTCCATTATCCGTCGCGCCACGCCAGTGGCTCGAACAACGGGGGGTGTCGGTGCGAAGAGCCTGGACGTATTTGGGCATACTCGCCCTGATGATGCTGGGGGTGACCCTGGGCTTTCAATCCCTGGGCCCGCCCCTCGCTCAAAAATCAAATCCGTCCGACCGTCCCGAGACCTCAATCCGGGTCCAGGATGTGCCTCGTGACCTGGGCGATCTTCGCGCCCTGGGAGAACTACGGGTTATCACCCGGCTCGGGCCCGGGGGCATCATCCTGGGCGAGGCGGAACGGGCACTGCTGATGGAGTTCGCCGCAAGTCAGGGACTTCAGGTTGAATTTATCGGTGCTGCCGTGCCGCATTTATTGACCGCCCTCGAACAGGGGCAGGCGGATCTGGTGGCTGGGGCGCGCAACGTGGAGGTACGAGAAGGGATTCGCCTGACGTTGCCCTGGGGTGTGTCCGGTATGCAGGTGGTGGGGCGGGTCGGCGCCGGCCGCATTCGTAATGAATCCGACCTGGTGACGCGCCAGGTCGCGGCAAAACCCTCTTCCCTTATATGGGGTCAGTTGCTGCGGCTGGCTGCCGCCAATCCGACGATGGATCTGATTGCCATTCCGGAGCCGGAACCAATTGAGGTCATGCTGGAAGGAATTTCCTCCGGCCGCTATGACCTTCTGGTTGCCGACAGCGCGCAACTGGAGCCGCACCTGTCGAAACATCTTGATCTGCAGGTGGCCCTGGACCTGACCGCCGGAGAACCGCGTTCCTGGGCGGTTCGCTCCGGGGCCACGGAGTTGCTGGCGACCCTGAACAGTTTCCTGAATCGCCGGCATTTGGAGTTGGAAGCAGGGCGGAGCTACCGCGAAGACCTAGTGCAATTGCGCGAGCGGCGGGTGCTGCGCCTGATCACTGTACCCGGACCGGTGAACTATTACGTTTCGCGTGGCCGCCTGAAGGGTTTTGAATACGATTTGGTACGCCGCTTTGCCGAGCAGAACCAGATGCGCGTGGATGTGGTCACGGCGGACAGCCTGG
>CAYMXG010000156.1:0-5860 GCA_964394115.1 uncultured Enterobacteriaceae bacterium
CACGAGCAGCGATTCCAGAATGACATCGAGCCCACCCGGCTCCCGGGCCTTGATCGCGGCCACGTAATCCTCCCTGGTGTAATCAATGGGGTGGTGGGCACCGCGGCTACGCACGTAGTCAAAATTTTCCGTGCGCGTGGTGGTATAGATTTTCGCGCCCAGGTGTTTGGCAATGGTGATGGCTGTGCTGCCCAGGCCGCCGGCGCCGGCCTGGATCAACACGGTCTGGCCGGGCTTTAACTCCGCGTATTCCGCCAGGGATTCCCACGCCGTCAGGCTGACCAGCGGCAGCGCCGCAGCGATGTGAAATGGAATTTCCGCGGGCTTGGCGGCGATGGATGCCGCCTTGACCGGCACAAACTCCGCGTAGGTGCCGTGATGGAGGTGCCACGTAAACGCAAGACCGACGATATCGTCACCCGCTTTCCAGCCCTTGACGTCACGACCGACCTTGGCGATTCGTCCCGACACGTCCCAGCCCGGCGTCAGCGGCCATTCCCGGGTGAAGAAATCCTGCAGTTCGCCGCTGCGCAGACGGCGATCAATGGGATTGACGCCGGCATAGGCGACCTTGACCAGCACCTCATCGGGGGCGGGCTCGGGCATCGGCAGGTCGCCGAGCTTGAGTACTTCCGCAGGTCCAAATTCGTTGTAATACACACCTCTCACTTTATTTCTCCCCGTTGAACAGGTTTGGATGCCGGCGACGCAGCCGCGCCCCGTCCAGAGGCGCCACTTTAGGGGTCTGCTCGCGGCGTTTCAATCACTTGTGCGGATATCGGGCATATGTGCGATTATCAACCATCCGGGAGGATGTCGACGTGACTGCCGGGAGTGTTTTGAGTCGTAATTATATTTGTTATAATGACGAAAACCCTGGAGATTTCCCATGAAACTGAAGATCACCACCGTCGGTAACTCCGCCGGAATCGTGCTGCCCAAGGAACTTCTCGCGCGCCTGCGTCTCGAGAAGGGTGACATGCTCTACGCCACCGATATCCCTGGTGGGATCCAATTGACGCCTCACGACCCCAGGTTTGAGGAGCAGATGAAGGTCGCAGAAGGCGTGATGAAACGCCGCCGCACACTGTTGCACAAACTGGCAGAAAACTAAGGCCTTCAATGATTATCTGGATTGAAAAGGAACTGGCGCTGGCCATCCATGATCGCCAGCTCGCTGAGCATGGCGGCAGCTCCGGCGTCCGTGCCGAAGAACTGCTCGATTCCGCCCTTGCACGTCCGCAGCAACTGCATGCCTATGGCGATCCGTCACCGGACCTGGCTGACCTGGCGGCCACGCTTGCCTATGGTCTGGCTCGTAATCATCCGTTTGTTGACGGCAACAAACGCACTGCGGCGGTGGTGTGCGAAACCTTTATTAATCTCAATGATAGTGCGCTGAATGCGGAAGACAGCGAGCTTTTTCCGCGCTATCTCGCGCTTGCCGAAGGAAAACTCGCACTGGAGGAATTTGCCGCCTGGCTCCGGGAACACACTCAGACCAGGCCGAAGAACCGGATCCAGGAATCGCGAACCCGCCGACGGATGGCGAAAGTGAAAAAAGTGGCGCGACGCTGACGCGTGTTGCCGAACAGTGCTTGGCCCCTGCCATGCGCAGGGTTGCAAACCCATAACCCAAGTGGCGTTTCGGGTACGCTCCGGTGTTTTTGGTTGCGCCCGGATTATTAAGGGCATTAGGGAGCAGTGCGGTAAGATTGCCTCTGCGGTAGCCGGAATTTCGCAGGAGATCACGTGTCACTGATAGCCGAACTCAGGCGTCGCAGCGTGTTCAAGGTGGGCGCGGCCTACCTGGTAGTGGGATGGCTGGTGGTGCAGGCGGCGAGCATCGGTTTCCCGGCATTCGACGCGCCGCCGTGGGCGTTGCGGGTGTTCATCTTCGCGGTGCTGCTCGCCTTCCCGTTGGCGCTGATGATGGCCTGGTTGCTGCAGGTGACACCCGAGGGGGTCAAGGTCGAGACCGCGCCGGTGGGCAACCGGCGCTTTTTTGCGGCAGTCGCCGTGATGGCTGCGCTGGCGGTGGCGTGGTACTACCTGGGTCAGCCCGCAATACGCGGCGCCGGCGATGACGCTGCCGCGCGGACGATTGCGGTGCTGCCGTTTGTGAACATGTCCGGCGATGCCGGCAACGAGTATTTCTCCGATGGAATCAGCGAGGAAATCCTGAACGTGCTGGCGCGCACACCGGAACTGCAGGTGGCGGCGCGCACCTCGTCGTTTGCGTTCAAGGGGCAGAACAAGGAGGTGCCGGAGATCGCGCAGGCGTTGCGGGTGCGGATGGTGCTGGAAGGCAGCGTGCGCAGGCAGGGCGAGCGGGTGCGCATCACGGCGCAGTTGATAGATGCAGAGACGGGGTTCCATCTCTGGTCGCAGACTTACGACCGCGAACTCAAGGACATATTTGCGATCCAGGACGATATTGCACGCGCCATCGGCGCGGAGCTGAAGGTCAAGATCATTGGTGTCGAGCACGACGGGGGGCCGACAAGGGGGACCAGTAATCTTGAGGCGTACGACCTCTACCTGCGCGGGCTTGGGTTGTGGCAGACTCGCCGTGAGCAGGACCTATGGGACGCCATTGCGTTGTTTGAACGCGCCGTCGAGCAAGATCCGGAGTTTGCGCAAGCCCATGCCGGACTCGCGCTCGTATATGCGGTCCTGTTTGAATACACGGCGCGCATCACCGCTGAGGATTCCTTTGCGCGCGGACTCGACGCGGCGGAGCGCGCGCTCGCGCTCGACCCCGCGCTGCCCGAAGCATACGCAGCGCTCGGCAGCATGGCTGGAGGCGATTGGCGCCGCGAGACCGGCGTCGCCTTGCTCAAGCGCGCGATTGCGCTGCGCCCGTCCTATGCCACCGCCCACCAATGGTTGGGAACTTCGCTGATGTCGTCGGGCGACATGGCGCAAAGCCTGGCACAGTTGGAGCGCGCATCGGCGCTCGATCCGCGCTCCGGCATCATCGCGGCCAACCATGCCTGGATGCTGATGATCTCGGGTCGTAATGCCGACGCGATCGCGGTTTGCGAGCGAATCCTCGAGTTGGTGCCCGATGCGGATGACTGCCTTCGCGGCATCGCCCTCGCGCATCTGCTCGAGGGGCGACGCGATGCGGCACGATCCTGGTTCGAGCGCGTGGCCGGGCTCCGGGGTCCGGGAGACGACGGCGAGGTGGCGGAATATTTCGCGGCACTTGAGGGGCGCGGCGATCCACATGCAATTGCACTGAGGCTCAAGGCCGCGGGCTCGTACGGCTACCTTGATCTGGCGACCGGTCATGTCTTCTCCGGCCTGGAGATCCCGGCGCTGCTGATCCTGCTGCGCGAAGAGGATCTCATCTTCGATTTCATTGAGGGTGTTGCGAATGGCGACAGCGGAGCGACCGACTGGGGGTTGCTGCTGCCGGCGCTCGACCCGGTTCGCTGCGCGCCGCGGTTTGTGACCGCAGCGCGGACGATCAGGCTCAAGGACCCGCATGCCGCAAGGGTTTGTGCCGCGGCGAACTGACATAGTGTATTCGCGAATACTCGTCACCTTGTCTGCCGTTTTCGGTGCCGCCCAGGCGCATGCCGTCGACTGGCAATGGCCAGCGCCCGAATGGGCGGCGCTGGCATTTGAACAGGCCGGTGTCGGGCTCGGCGCAGACGGGGCGGAATCACGGTATGTCATTGCAGCGCACGTCAATCCGTCCATTCTTTTCGGTGATTTCGATGGCGACCACCGGACCGACGTGGCGGTGCTGGTGCGTGACAGTCAATCGTCAAAGATTGGCATAGCCATCGCGCGGCAGGAGGGCGCTGTCGAGTTGCTCGGCGCCGGGAAATCGTTTGGCAATGGCGGCGACGATTTCTCCTGGCTCGATCACTGGTACACATTTACCCGCGGGCCGGTGGAGCCAGGCGCAGATGAAACACCGCCCCCAGTGCTCGCCGGTGACGCGCTGTACGTGGAGGAGAGCGAGTCAGCCAGCGGGCTCATTTATTACACCGGGTCCGGCTTTGCGTGGTATCAGCAGGGCGATTGATGGGTTTGATATTCAACGTAGCTAAAAGCGACCCGACTGATAATCGGAAATCGCCTGTCGCAATTCGTCCTGGGTATTCATGACAAAGGGACCGTGCCAGGCCACCGGTTCGTTGATGGGTCGCGCGGCCAGCAACAGTAATCGCGTCTCGTCGCCACCGGCCGTGAACTGGATTGCGTTGCCCGGACCCAGTTTTCCCAGTTGCCCGCGCTTCAGTTCTGTCGCCGTGCCGTTGGCGCCGCCGACGCTGACTGAACCCTGGTAGACATAGAGACAGGCATTCGCTTGCGGGTCCAGGGTTTCCTCGAAGCGCGTTCCGGGGTTCAGGTGCACATCGAAATAGAGCGGCGCCGTGGGCACGCCGCTCACCGCCCCCGCCAGGCCGCCGGAGGTCGTGCCGGCGATGACCTTGATGCTGCACCCGGCGCCGCGCCTTTCCTCCGGGATCTCGGCGCCGGAAAATTCCTGGTAACCAGGCGCATCCATTTTGCGCGCCGCGGGCAGGTTCACCCACAACTGGAATCCGCGCAGCCAGCCGGAATCCTGCTCCGGCATCTCCGAGTGAATGAGTCCGCGTCCGGCCCGCATCCACTGCACGCCGCCGGGGCCGATGACGCCCTCGTGGCCGTGGTTGTCCTTGTGACGCATGTGGCCGGCCAGCATGTAGGTGACAGTCTCGAAACCGCGATGGGGATGGTCGGGAAAACCGCCACGGTAGTCACCGGGATCGGCGCTGCCGAATTCATCCAGCAACAGGAATGGATCGATGATGCCGATGTCGGGCGAACTGATGATACGCGTCAGCGGGATGCCGGCCCCATCGTAGGTCTTGCGGCCGGTGCCGGTGCTGATGACGCTGCGCAGCGTGGTGGGCATGGTGAGGCTCAACGGACTTCAGCGGTCATGATACTTCCGGCACGCCGCGCCGAATGCGTCCCAGATGGCGTGATAAAGCGGGTGCTGCACAAAATCCCATTCAGGATGCCACTGCACACCCAGCGCGAAACTCTTGCTGCCGTCCACGCTCACCGCCTCGATGACATTGTCATCGGCGCGCGCCTCCACGTGCAGTCGTTTCGACAACCGGTCAATCCCCTGGCCATGCACGCTGTTGACCTGGAACTCGGTCCCCGGCGCCAGTTTGGCCAGCACGCCGCCCGGTTCGATGCGCACATGGTGTGCCGGCGCGAATATCTGCTCCGGCGTCTGCTGGTGATCCGCGGCGCGGTGATCCCGTTTCTCCGGCACCTTGTGGATCTCCTGGTGCAGGGTGCCACCCAGCGCCACGTTCAGTTCCTGCATGCCGCGGCAGATGCACAGCATGGGCACGCCGCGCTTGAGCACCTTGGGGACCAGCGGCAGCGTGGTGCTGTCGCGGGCCGGGTCCTCGGGATTGTCCTGCGGGGCCGGTCCGCCGTCATAGTGATGGGGTTGCACGTTGGAGCGGGCGCCGGTAAAGACGATGCCGTCCAGCCGATCGACGATGGCATCCAGATCCAGATCCGGTCCCAGCGGCGGGATGATCCACGGCAGCCCCTGCGCACCATTGTTGACGGCGCGGCTGTACACTTCGTAGGCGGCGGAGGCGGGCATGACATCGCGCACTCTGATGTAGTCGCCGGTGATACCGATGAGCGGCTTTCGGTCTTTCATAAGTATTTGGATTCGGTTGCCAAGGGCGCGCGTACGGCGCAAGTGATAGTATGAATTAATCGGGGTCAGACTCCAATTTCCCCTTTGGAATCATAATAAAGCACCCTACCAAGGAGAGCCAAAATGAAGGCAGTCGTGTTGCGTGAAAAGGGCGGGCCGGAAAAA
>CAYMXG010000157.1:0-5843 GCA_964394115.1 uncultured Enterobacteriaceae bacterium
AGCGCCGCGAGACCCGCCCATGCTGCGATCAGCCGGCGCATCATGGCGCCAGCACCCCGGCAGCCAGCGCCTGCTGGCCCCGCGTCACCAGTTGGTGACTGCCATCGGCATCGATGTTGGTGCCGCAGATCACCAGGCCCACGCGCTTGCCCGCCAGTTTCTTCCGCAGCGGGCCAAAGGCGGCCGCGGTGCTGGCCGCAGCGGCGGCCTCCACGGCCAGTTTCATTTCCGCGAACAGGATCGCGGCGGCGGCCGCCATTTCATCATCACTGACCAGCACCACTTCATCCAGCGAGCGGCGGCACATCTCAAACACATAGGGCAGCGTCATCGGCGGCGCCAGGCTGTCGGCAATGGTCTTCACCTGGCCGATGGTCTGCGCGCTGCCGGCAGCGAGGCTCTTCGTCATCACCTGGGTCGCTGCCGGTTCCACACCATAGACCTTGCACTTCGGCTCCAGCAATTTCGTGATGGTGCCCACGCCCGAACAGAGTCCGCCGGCGCCGATGGGCACGACCACAACGTCCAGCCCCGCCACCTGTTCATGGAACTCCAGCCCGCAGGTGGCGGTGCCCGCAGTGACGCGCGGACCTTCGAACGCGTGGATCAGGGTTCTTCCCTCGGCCTTGACGATGTCCTCGACCATCTCGAATCCGGTCGGGCCGTCGGGGGCCAGTATCACTTCCGCGCCCAGCGCCCTGGCGGCGGCGACACGGGCCGGGTTTGCCGTGGCGATCATGACCACCTTGGCATGGGCGCCGACACAGGCCGCTGCGTAAGACGCGGCGATGGCATGGTTGCCGGCGCTGATGGTGGTGATTCCCCGGCGCCGGGAATCTTCATCCAGCGCCAACACATTATTAATGGCGCCGCGGGCCTTGAACGTGCCGGTACGCTGGAACAATTCCAGCTTCAGGTGCAGGCTGGTCGACAGGGCAAAGCGCGCCGCCACCGCCGGACTGCGCCATTCGTGCACCGGCGTGCGCACGGTGAACGGCGCGATGCGCCAGGCCGTGGCCCGAATCTCCTCCAGTGTCGGTGGCGTCAGGTCGACGGCTGGCATATCCAGGGACCGCCGGACCGGGGCCGGGATTTCCGCCGGGTCATGCCCGCAGGTATGCTGTGGCTCATGGCCAAGTATGCTGACGTGGGCAGGGCAAAGCAAACCGCGCGCAAGGCGCGCCGCACCTATCCGTTTACGCCGCCACCGGAGTTGGGCAGTGCCGGGATCACCCATCACCCCGTCATTATCGCGGGCGGCGGACCCATTGGACTGGCGACTGCCGTTGACCTGGCCCGTCACGGGATCGAGGCGATCGTCCTGGAGCGTTCCAATACCGTCAGCGACGGATCGCGCGCCATCTGCTGGGCCAAACGCACGCTGGAGATCCTGGATCGCCTCGGCACCGGCGAACGCATGCTGGAAAAAGGGGTGATCTGGAATGTGGGCAAGGTCTATTACGGACCGGACCCGGATCCACTCTATTCATTTGATCTGTTGCCGGACAAGGCGCAGAAGTTTCCGGCCTTCATCAATCTGCAACAGTACTACGCGGAGGAGTACCTGGCGGATCGGCTGGCGGAACTCCCCGCCACATCCCTGCGCTGGCAAAACGAGGTCATCAACGTCGACAGCCGGCCCGACCAGGTCATCGTCACCGTGCGGACGCCGGCGGGGGAATACCGGCTCAGTTGCGACTACCTGATCGCCGCGGACGGGCACCGCAGCCCGGTACGCAGCATGCTGGGGCTGGATTTCGAAGGCCGGTTGTTCGAGGACCATTTCCTGATTGCGGACGTGATCATGAAAGCGGATTTCCCGGCCGAACGGCGCTTCTGGTTCGACCCGCCGTTCAATCCGGGCCAGACTTCGTTGATCCACAAGCAGGCCGATGACGTATGGCGCATTGATTTCCAGATGGGCTGGCACATCGATCGCGAGGAAGCATTGAAGGAAGAGAACGTGGATGCGAAGGTGCGCGCATTCCTTGGCCCCGACATCGAGTTTGAGTACGAATGGGTGAGTTTGTATACGTTTCAGTGCCGGCGCATGCAGCATTTCATGCACGGGCGCGTGATCTTCGCCGGCGACTCCGCGCACCTGGTCTCACCCTTTGGCGCGCGCGGCGCCAACGGCGGCATTCAGGACGTGGACAACCTGACCTGGAAGCTGGCGCTGGTATTGCGGGGCAAGGCGCCGGTGGAGTTGCTGCACAGTTATGACGCCGAGCGCATCCACGGCGCGGATGAAAATATCCTCAACTCGTCACGCAGCACCGACTTCATGACACCCAAAAGCGCGGTCAGCAAGGCGTTCCGTGACGCGGCGCTGGAACTGGCCCGGGACTTCCCTTTCGCACGGCGCTTTGTGAACCCCGGGCGGCTGTCAGTGCCGTGCACGCTGGATAAATCCCCGCTGAATACGCCGGACAGTGAAATATTCAGCGCGCGTCAACGGCCCGGTTCACCCTGCATGGATGCGCCGGTGACCGTCAACGGCCGCGCGGGCTGGTTTCTGCAGCAGCTCGGTGACCAATTCAGGGGCGTGTATTTCGCCGCGGCCGATGAATCCGTGGTCCTGGCCGGCGGGCTTCCCTCCCTGCCGGTCCCGCTGAACCCTGTTGTGGTGCGCCCGCAAGGTGCCGCGGGCGGTGCCGGCGAGGTAATTGACGTGCAAGGACTGCTGGCAAACCATTACGACGCCACCCCGGGCACGTTTTATCTCATTCGTCCGGACCAGCATGTGGCCGCCCGCTGGCGCGGTTTCGATACCGCGAAGGTGAAGGCCGCGCTGGCCCGCTGCCTTGGCAACTGAACCGGCACCGTTTGGTCGGTTGAAGGTGGCCAGCATAAATGTGGCGCACTGAAGTGCGCCCTACAGAGTTCCCGCAGTTCCGCGTCCCCGCCGTCCCGGGTTCCTGTAGGGCCGGCTTTAGCCGGCCGCAGCATCCCGGCGGGCTGAAGCCCGCCCTACAAAATCGGCGGTGTCAACGGATGCAACACCGATACCCCGGGTCCGGTGATGATGCGGACATTGAGCGGAAAGTGCCGCAGCAGGTCCGCATCATCCAGGTCAATGCGCAAAGGCCGCCCGCCCAGGGCCTGCAGTTTGGCGGGCACGGAAATGACGGAAATATTCTCCACGCCCACGGTGCGTATCACGCGCTCGCTCAACGGCTGGTTGCCGCGGCCAAACAGGAACCCCTGGCCACCCAGCGGCGATATGATGATGCGGGCCTTGTCGTGGTGTTGCAGCAACCTTGCCAGTTGCGGCTCACTGGCGTCGGCCGCGATGAGCTTACCGCGCAGGATCACGTCCACGCCGACCAGCGTGCCTGCGAGCCCCAGGCGCGCCAGCACCGCCAGCTTGGTGCTGCCGGGCCCGAACACGATACAGGTGTCCGCATCCATCAATGCGAGTGCTGCCCCGATAACCTGCTCCAGTTGCAAAGGATCCGCAGAGACGGAAACCTTCGGTCCGGGAACAAGGTCACGATCATAGGGAACCCGCAAGCGCCCATAGGCAATCGGTTCAATGCGGGTCGCACCGGGCGCAAGCCCGCCGCGCCCCAGCACGTCCTGCTCACGCACTGCGCGACATTCACCGCGCAGGAATGCGAGCGCCAGCAGGCCGGCAACCTCCGGCGTGGCGGCAAAGACCCCCGACTGCATAGTGGCGCCGCAGGGTATCCCGATGATCGGAAGCCGATCTCCTGCAACCGCCAGGATGTCCCTGGCCGTACCGTCTCCTCCGGCGAATAACAGCAACTCAATTCCCCGCCCCAGCATCTGTTTCACACAATGGCGCGTGGCCGCCGCGGACTGAACGGATGTCTCCGGGCCGCTGCACAATTGCGCATCCGGGAAATTCTCCGCCAGGGACTCCTGCCCCATGGCGCCGGGGCCGGTGCTGATACGCAGGTGGCGCGTCATGGGCAGCAATGCCTGCAACGCGCGCCGCGACCGGGCCACGGCTCGCGATGCAATGCCCAGTTCCCTGGCGGCGGCCTGTTGTTCCGGCGAATCCGTGCCCCTGACTCCCGCCGGCCCGCCCGGTCCCGCGCAGGGATTCACGATCAAGCCGATGTCACGTCGCGTCTGCATGCCGGACCATGGTCGAAGTAATGTTTTTTGCGCCGGAATGAAATGTTGGCGCGACGAGACGAACACTCATCCTGCGCGCGCTGCCTACAATGGCTGCCAACGTAACTGCTGCGAAATTCATTTCGCCAACCCAATTTTGGAGTACTGCCATGAAAAATTTAATCATCACCCTGACCAGCACCACATTGCTCACGCTTTCCACCCTGTCCCATGCGGGCAGCGACCGGGACCAGCACTTTACCCGGGACTATGCCTGCAAGGTATTGGAATCCACCAGCCAGCGGATTGAAACCGAATTGCGCAACAACCTGAACGTCGGCATGCCGCAACTGCAGGTCGACGGAGCCGGCGCATTCGGCGCTGCCTTCTCCCCGGCAAAGGTTGAGCCCCAGGCCTCCAATTCCAGCCCCACGTCCATGCGCTAGACGGGGAGGCTGAACCGGCCCCTTTCCGTCGCCGCTTTGGCTAATTACCACTGCGGCGATACTTTTTTTTCGGGGTACACTAGACAGCGTCTCAATATGACTGCGATCGCTGACATTGCCAAAGGGGGTGCCGGTGGGGATTTCACCATGCGGAACCCATTCACGCTGCTGATTGACACGCTCGGCCGCAGCCGGCAGCGCCAGTACTGGACGCTGCAGTTAATCGGCTGGGGCGGATACCTGTTCTTTCTGCTGGCGCAGGCGTGGGCCTCGGAGGGCAGCGATCCCGTGCACACGATGTATGCCGTTGTTTCGACCCTGACCGGTGTGCTTTTGAGCACCGGCATGCATCGGGTTTTCAAGCTGGTCTGGGATCGACCGCCACTTACTCGCGCCTTGTCCACCGTCATGGGGGTCGGCGTGGCGACCGGATTGTGGGCGGGATGGAAGTTCTACGTGTACCTGCAACTCTATCCGCCAAACGAACACAAGGACATGAGCATGCTGGCCGAGTACCTGTACTGGTACTCGTATTCCTTCTTCATCCTGTTGAGCTGGGCCGGCCTTTACTACGGCATCAAGTATTACCAGATGACCAAGGAAGAGCATGAAAAAGGGCTGCGCATCGCTGCCATGGCCCACCAGACCCAGCTCAAGATGCTGCGCTACCAGCTCAACCCCCATTTCCTGTTCAACACGCTGAACGCCATCTCCACCCTGATCATGGATCACAAGGCGGACACGGCCAATCGCATGGTCAGTGAATTGTCACACTTCCTGCGTTACTCCCTCGACAACGACCCGATGCAGAAGGTCAGCCTGGCCCAGGAAGTCGAGGCCATGAAGCTCTACCTGGACATAGAGAAGGTGCGCTTCGAGGAGCGGCTCGAATTGGATATTCAGCTTGATGACGCGGCCCGCAAGGCGCGCATCCCCAGCCTGTTGTTGCAACCGCTGGTGGAGAATGCCATCAAGTACGCGGTGGCGCGCAGCGAAAACGGTGGCGCCATCCGCTTGCAGGCCAGGGTCTTCGCCGACGAGTTGTTGATGGAGATCAGCGACGACGGGCCGGGGATCCCGAACCTGGACCAGGTGATGGCCTCCGCCAACGGGGTCGGGCTCAACAACACGCGCGAACGCCTGCGGGTCATCTACGGCGAAAATCATTCCTGCAAGTTCACCAACCTCGAACCGCACGGATTGCGGGTCAGCATCCGCATTCCCTTCGAAGTATGACGACATTGCGCACGCTGATTGTGGATGATGAGGCATTGGCCCGCCGCGGCCTGCGCATGCGCCTGGAAAAGCATGACG
>CAYMXG010000158.1:0-5840 GCA_964394115.1 uncultured Enterobacteriaceae bacterium
GCACGCGCCGGTTCATATCACGCAGGCGCTGGCGCAGGCGCACCACCACCAGCGCAATGATCGGGCCGGCCACGACAGCGACCAATGACAGGCGCCAATTGAGCCAAAACATCCAGGCCAGCAGGCCGGCGACATAGAGCGCGTCCCGGCACACCACCGTCACAGCCTCGGTGGCAGCCTGCTTGATCTGCGTGACGTCGTAGGTAAACCGTGACAATACGCCGCCGATGCTGTGGGCGTCGTAATACGCGCTTGGATACAACAGGATGCGCCCGAACATGGCGCTGCGCAGATCCATGACCACCTTGTTGGCAACCGAATTCAGCGGCACGATGCTGGCATAGGATGCCAGCGCGCGCAGCGTGAACAGTGCAATGATGTACAGTGGCAACCGCACCATCATCTGCGCGTCACGCGCGATGAATGCGTCGTCCAGCACCGGCTGCAACAGCGCGGCGACCAGCGGCGCGGTGGCGGCAAGCACCAGCATGGACAGCAGCGCCACGCTGAATTCGCGCCAGTACGGCTGCACGTAACGCAGCAGGCGCAGGTACAGCTTCAGATCGGAATTTGCCAATGTACTAATGTCCCGGTGCAGGGCAAAATGGCGCCGCACTACGGCCGGCAAGGCATCCCAGTTCCATGTCCAGAAAACATCCCATCGTCGCGGTCACCGGTTCCTCCGGCGCGGGCACAACCGGTGTCAAGATGGCATTCGAGCAAGTATTCCGCAAGGAAACCATCAACGCGGCCTTTGTCGAGGGTGACAGCTTTCACCGTTTTGATCGCGGTGAAATGGACCGCGCCGTGGCGGAGGCTCGCGCCAGCGGCGGCAACATCACGCACTTTGGGCCGGAAGGCAACCTGTTCGAGGAACTGAATGCGTTGTTCCTGGAATACTCCAGTCACGGCACCGGGCGGCGGCGCAGTTACATACACAATGAGGAAAAGGCTGCGCGCAGCGGCTATCCGGCCGGGTCGATCACGCCCTGGGAGCCGCTGCCCCACCCCACCGACCTGCTGTTCTACGAAGGTCTGCACGGCGGACTGGTATGCGAGCAGCATGATGTGGCGCAATACGTGGACCTGCTCATTGGCGTCGTACCGATCATAAATCTGGAATGGATGCAGAAGATCCGCCGCGACCGTGCCGTGCGCGGCTACACCCGCGCGGACGCGACCCGCATGATCCTGGAACGCATGCACGATTACGTGCACTACATCACGCCGCAGTTCTCACGCACCCACATCAACTTTCAGCGCGTGCCTACGGTGGACACGTCAAATCCGTTTGCCGCGGAGGAAATTCCCACCAATGACCAGAGCTTCGTAGTGATCCACATTCGCGAACTGCGCAAGATGAGCGCTGATTTTCGCCATCTGCTGGAAATGCTGCAGGGATCATTCATGTCGGCGCCGGACACCATTGTCGTGCCGGCCGGGAAAATGATGTTTGCGATGCAATTAATCATCACCCCGGTCATTGCGCGGATGATGGCGGAACGAAACGCCGCTGCTTGACGCGGTTACTCAACAGCTTGCTAATCAGACGCTTCAGTCTCCCGACGCAAACAGCGACATACCCCGGCGGTAGAACTTCAGAGCCCCGGCGGCATCTCCCTGCTGTTCCAATACCAGCCCGAGTTCATGGTACGCCCCCGCCCCGGGACGCAGGGCCAGGCTTTCCTCGAGCCAGATCCTTGCCTGATCCAGTTCACCGGCGCGCCGGGCCAGCCGCCCTACGGCCAGCAGCAATTCCGCATCACGGCCGTGGCGTTTTAACCATCCCTCGGCTATGCGCAGTTGCCGTGCCGGATTCGCCCCTTCAACCCTGCTGAACAGCGCCGCCAGTACCGGGTCCCACCCCTGGGCGAGCGCATGACTGAGAAGTGCCTCGCAGTCCGTACCCGGTCCATGGCGCAGACGCAGGCGCACGTAATGCGCAATAAGCCCGGGGTCGCGGCGCAGGCCGGACCTTAGTTCGGACCAGACGGCCTTGAGTTCATCCTCCCCGCCCGCCGCGCCCAATGTGCCCGCTGCGATGCGCCACTCCAGTTCTTCGGCGCGTCCCGCGGCGATATCGCCCGACTTCTGCATGACAGCAAGCAGCTGTTGCGCCTCCGCCCATGCGCCGCGCTCCATTGCCACGGCGATCTGCACCCTGCGCACCTGCGGCAGGGCCGCGGCATTCGCATCGGTGGCGGCAAGCCGTTCCAGTTCAGATCGGGCCTGCGGCAGTTCCGGCAACAACTCCGCCCGGGCCAGCGCCAAACCACTGGCATCACGGCTGGTCGCAACTGCCTGCTGCAAATAATGTTCGCGGCGGCGCTCCGCTCCCTGGGCATCGGCTGCCCGCGCTGCGTACAGGTAACCCAGCGCCGGATTACAGCCGCGCGCGGCCCAGCGCTTGAAGTCCCGTTCCGCCATGCGCCATTGGCCCGCCAGCATGCATTGCAGGCCACGCGCCAGCAGTTCTTCCGCCTGCAGCGCCATGCGCTCCCCGCGCCAGCGCCGGATCAGTTCCGGCAGGCGCAACAGTCCGCGCAACAGGTTGAGCCCAAAATGGATCAACGTCACCCCGATCAGCAACGCAGCCGTAAAGAAAGTGGCGCTGGTTTCCAGCGTCCAGCCGCCCCAGGTCAGCATCAGCCGTCCCGGATCGCGTCCGATAATCGTGCCAAAAATGATGGCGGCCAGCAGCGTCGCAAGGAAATACAGCAACCATTTCATGGAACTGGAACCGGAGCAGTACCGGGGGATACAGGCACCGCACGCTCCCTGGTGAGGGCGCGCAGCGTCTCCAGCGATGAAGTTATGTCCGGCAACGGCGGCGCCGGTTCCACCGCCGCCAATACTTGCAATCGATCCAGCGCATTGCGCACGCGCGGGTCACCGCCATCGAACCACCGCTGCAACCAGTCCACCGTGGCTGCCGCCGCGTCGTGCAACGCGCGCCCATCGTGGCGCAACAGCGCCAGGCGCGCGGTCTCAATTCGCAGCAGGAGATTCTGGACGACGTGGTGCTGCTCGGCGGGGAACGGGGCCAACTCCGCGGCCGTGCGCGTGATGACCACCGTGTCGCGCAGTTCCTGCCAAACGGCTTGCAAAAATCCGCGCCAGCCCTGTGCCGGCGGTGCGCCGTCCGTCGCCGCCCCCGCCACGGCCTGGGCCGCAGTGCGCAGTGGCAGCGCTCCCGCGCCAGCGGACAATTCACCCAGTTCTTCAATCCACCGGCTGTAGTCAATGACAGGCACTTGCGCCAGGCGCAGCAAATCGGCGTTAACCTGCCCGCGCACGGCATCCAGCCCCGGTGCCTGCAGGCCCGCGAGCCGATTATCCACCGCCTGCAGCGCGGCCTTCGCAGTCTCCACATCCTGCATCAATGTCAGGCGCTGCTCCGCGAGAATCAACAGGTACTCCACCTCGGCCAATGCGAAGTCCACATTGCCATTGTTCTGGACCACCTGGTTCAATGCGGCACGGGTTTCCGCCAGCATACTGTCCGCACCGGCATTGTGATCCGCCAGCGCACGGACTTGCACACGCAGTTCGGCGGAATCACGGGCAGCGGCTTCCATCCGATCACCGGCCCGCCGCAGTTCCATGGCCAAATTTCCCGTGCGCGCCTTGATCAGGTGCAACTCCTGCAACGACCACGCGCCTGCAGCCAGCGCAATCAGGGCAACCAGGAACGCCATGCCCACCCACGGCCGGGATGAGCGTCCGGGCCGCGCCACGCCGGCGGCATGCCCGTCGGCAGGCAAATTCGTGCTCATTTATTGCTTCTCCATTTCAGCAGGGTCTGGAACAGGATCAAATCGGAGGCGCCCGCAGCGACCAGGATGGCGCCGGTAAAACCGGCGCGCCGCGCCGTTGTACACACACGATCGCTAATCACCACCAACGCCGTGCGCAACAGGAGTAGGTGCTGCCCGGCTGGGGTCATCTCCAGTAACGTACGCACGCCTCCGGCGCTGGTCAACACTATGACATCGGGTGGTGTTTGCTGCCAGAGCCCCATCACGTAATCGTGATCAAGATCCGGACGCCGGCGCTGGTAAACCTCCGCGTACTGCACGCTCGCGCCGCGCCGTTCCAGTTCCTCGCGCAACAGCGCCTCGCCGCCCAGGCCACGAACAACAAGAATCGAGCGACCGCGCACAGCCTCGGCCTGCAACTGCGGCAAGGTGAGCAGTTCTGCGGCACCATGGGCCGGGCCGGGGCCCGTGCTGGCATTGATCCCGCCGCCGGACAATTCCCGGGCCGTGCCGGCGCCGACCGCGAATATCCGGCATGCACCCGTCGCCTGCGCCAATTCCGGCCGCAACTCCAATGCGTACCGGACCGCATTGCGGCTGATGAAGATGCACAGGTCGAATTGCGCCACCTGTGCCAATATCGCACGGGCCGCACCCGGATCCGGTGCCGGCACGATCTGCGTGAGCGGGATTTCCACCGCCACTCCTGCGGCGCCCTGGATCAGATCGCACAAGGCCTGCGCCTGCGCCCGTGGCCGCGTGACCCAGATGCGGCATCCATCCAGCGCGCCGTTGACCCGCTTAGTCATGACCGATCTCACGCAGGATGTCTGCGGCACCCTGATCCAGAAGCCGCGCGCCGAGTTCCCGCCCCAATTGCTCTGCCTCCGCACGCGTTCCCTGGATCCGATCGCGCAATAACCGGCGGCCGTCCAGCGTGCCCACCAGTGCCTCCAGTTCCAGACCTGCGCTGGTGATCCGCGCGAGTCCGGCAATGGGGACATGACAGCCGCCGAACAGGGTACGATTCACTGCGCGCTCGGCCAGCACGCATTGCGCCGTGGGAACATCATTGAGCACACCGATCAACGCCAGTGAAGTCTTGTCGCCGGCCCGGCATTCGATGCCCATTGCCCCCTGTCCGATAGCCGGCAGCATGCGTTCAGTCGCAAGAAACTCGCGCACCCGCGTTTCGAGTCCGAGTCGTGCCATGCCGGCTGCGGCCAATACGATGGCATCCAGTTCCCCGCCATCCAGTCGCGCCAACCGTGTGCCCACGTTGCCGCGTAGTTCCAGCACCTCAAGATCCGGTCGCCGCGCCAGCAACTGGCATCGACGCCGCAAGCTGGACGTGCCGACGCGCGCGCCATGCGGCAATCCATCCATGGCGCCGAAGCGGTTGGAAATGAACGCATCGCGCACGTCCTCGCGTTTGAGAATCACCGGCAGATCGAGGCCATCCGGCAGCGATACCGGAACGTCCTTCATGGAATGCACGGCCAGATCAGCGTTGCTGTCCAGCAACTCCTGTTCCAGTTCCTTGACGAACAGGCCCTTGCCGCCCAGGGCCGACAACGGCTGATCCAGAAACCGATCCGCTGTCGTGGTCACGCCGCTGATACTCACGTCCAGACCCGGGTGCGCGGCGCGCAGGCGGCCGCGCACGTGCTCGGCCTGCCACATGGCAAGCGGGCTGTTTCTGCTGACAATGCGCAACTGCATGCGATCCTGCTCCCGTGGCGCGATATAATTCCGAAAATCCCTGATTACCTTACTCCGGCCCCGGCCGGCACACACGGCCCCGAGGAGCCTGTCGGACCTATGATCCACCTGCTGCGACGCCGGGATACCGGTCCATATTCGTGCGAATTCTCCTTACATAGTCACCACTATGCGCGTCGAATTCGCCCAAATCTGTCCTCGGTCTCCCGCCGTCTCGCGACGATGTCCCTGGGTCCGACCGGCTCCTAGCATGAAACTCGGCGTCATCATGGATCCCATCGGCGGGATCAAGATAAAGAAGGACACCACCTTTGCGATGCTGCTGGCAGCGCAACAGCGCGGCTGGACTCTCCATTACCT
>CAYMXG010000159.1:0-5815 GCA_964394115.1 uncultured Enterobacteriaceae bacterium
GATGATGAGGCATTGGCCCGCCGCGGCCTGCGCATGCGCCTGGAAAAGCATGACGACGTGGAGATCCTGGGCGAGTGCCGCAATGGCCGCGAGGCGCTGGCGTCGATCCCGGAACTCGAACCGGACCTGGTATTTCTCGACATCCAGATGCCCGGGTTCGACGGCTTCGACGTGGTACGGAGCATGCAGGGCGACGACATGCCAATGGTGGTGTTTGCCACCGCCTTCGATCACTTCGCAGTGAAGGCATTTGAGGTCCACGCGGTGGATTACATCCTGAAGCCGGTGGATGAGGCGCATTTGTCACGCGCCCTGGAGCGGGCGCGGGAACGGATGATGCAGAAACTGGCCGTCAGCGACAAGGAACATCTGCTGGAAGTCATCGGCGAGATCACCGGCCGGGCGCCGTCGGAGATGGGAAGGTGGCTGGAGGGTGGCGGCAAGCCGCCGCGCCAGTACCCGGAAAAGATTGCCATCCGCGATGGCGGCAACACCACGCTGGTGCCGGCCGCTGACATCGACTGGGTCGACGCCGCGGGCGACTACATGTGCGTCCATGCCAGTGGGCAGATCCACATCATGCGCATCACCATGAAACAACTGGAGGACCAATTGGACCCGGCACTGTTCCAGCGCGTGCATCGCTCGACCATCGTCAACCTGGACCGCGTGCAGAAGATTAGCGCCCACATGAACGGCGAGTTTCACCTGATATTGAGCGACAGCACGCGGCTGAAAATGAGCCGCGGCTACAAGGAAAAGGTTCAGCTGCTGCTGAAACACTGACGAACGGGCGGGCCCTGTCACCGGGTCGTCCCACGCGTGCTCGCTACGCTTACGTACAGGATGTAGGGTATGCCGCGAGAGGACAGGATGTCCGAAGCGGCGCGCGCGGATGGAACGACCCGGCGCCACCCGCCCGGTTGCGTCCAGCGGACCGACGCGAGGGGTCCTGTTTCGCGGACCGTGTGGAGACAGGGATGTCGGAACACGAGCCTACAGGGATGTACTCGTGGCGTGTCCGCGAAACAGGAACCGGAGCGGCGGGATACGCTGCCCCGATTAATCCTCGGTGGCGCCCGATCGGACGGATGTGATCGGTGCGAACTCAGACAATCCGGCACGGGGTAAAGGCTGGCGATGAGTAAAATCACTTCACCGCAGCGGGAGGGCAACTGGTCGCAGCCGGCCCACACTCCGTCGCACCCGGTGCTAGCCTAGCCAAGATCGATATCCGGCCGGAGAAGCCGCCATGAATCTGACTGAATCCACCTTGCGCAACCCCGCCGGAGCCGCCGTAGGCATTGCCCTCGTGTTCCTGTTCGGGATTTACAGCCTGTCCAAGCTGCCGGTGCAGTTGTTCCCGGATATGGAAAACCCCCAGATCAACATCCAAGCCAGTTGGCGTGCCGCCTCGCCCAATGAAATGGAGGCGGAGATCGTGGAACCCATCGAGGAGGTGCTGCAGGGCCTCCCGGGCGTCAAGGAAATGGACGGTGGCGCCAGCACCGGATTTTCCTATATCAACCTGACTTTCGCCGTCGGCACGGACATGCAGCACGCCATGGTCGAGGTCATCAGCCGCATGAACCGACTGCCACCCCTGCCGCGGGATGCCGATCAGCCGGTCATCACGCTCGGTGGCTGGGACGGGGCGGTACCGGCGTTGACCTGGTTCTTTTTGCAGGTGCTGCCCGGCAACAACAAGCCGGTGCTGGAATATACGCGCCTCATCGAGGACGTCATCGGCCCGGCCATCGAGGCCGTGCCAGGTGTGGCCAGGGCCGAAGAACAGACACTGGGGGCCGATGCCGAGGAAGTGCAGATTGTTTTTGACCCGTTCCGCGCAGCAGAACTGGGCATCCAGATCCCGAACCTGGTGCGGACCCTGGGGGACGCGGAGAATATTTCCGGCGGCCAGGTCGACGTCGGCCGCCGGCAGTACACGTTGCGCTTCGCCGGCAAATTTGACCCCGCCACGCTTCCCGAACAGGTGCTGGAGTGGCGCGACGGTCGGCCCATACGGCTGGGCGATATCGCCACGGTCAAGGTCACGCAGGTGGAGCGTTTTGCCCTTGCCATCCAGAACGGCAATCCCGCGCTCGGGATCCGCGTTGATCGCGAAAGCGGCGCCAACGTGCTGGCCACGCTCAACCAGGTAAAGGAGGTCGTGGAAAAACTCAATAACGGCGTGCTGAAGGACCAGAATCTTGCCCTGGTCCAGTCCTTCGATTCGTCCCTGTACATCAATCGCGCCATCAAGTTCCTGAGCGGTGACCTGACCGTCGGTGTGGGTCTCGCGCTGCTGGTACTGTGGTGGTTCATGCGCCATGCCCGCGCCACGCTGATCATTTCCACCGCCATTCCGATTTCATTGCTGAGCACCTTCATAGTCCTGTTTCTGACGGGCCGTTCCCTCAACGTCATTTCCATCGCCGGACTGGTGTTCGGCATCGGCATCGTCATTGACCACGACATCGTGGTCATGGAAAACATTGTGCGCCTGCGCCAACAGGGATTGAGCGTCATGGAAGCCGCCGGACGCGGCGCGCAGGAAGTATGGGCCGCCCTGCTGGCCTCGACGGCAACCACGGTCGCAATCTTCATCCCGGTACTGTTCATCAAGGACGTGGAAGGGCAATTGTTCGCTGACCTGGCGCTGACCATTTCCATCGCCGCCGTACTGTCGCTGATCGTGTCGGTGACCATAGTGCCGCTGGCCACCGCACGCTGGTTCGGCGAAGAGCAGACCGAGGATGCCCATGCGGCGCTGTGGAACCGCATCACCAACACGGTGATGTCGCTCACCAGTACGCCGCGCAAGCGTCACCTGCTGATTGCCGTGCTTATCGGCGTGCCGGTGCTGACCACGTGGCTGCTCCTGCCGGAGCTGGATTACCTTCCGCCGGTCAAGCGTGACGCGGTGGACAGCTACTTCATGCTGCCCCCGGCCGCCAACCTGGAGACCGTGGAAAAGGACGTGGTGCAGCCCATTCAGGCGCGCCTCAAGCCATATATGGATGGGATCAAGGAGCCGGCACTGAAAAATTATTACATCCTGATCTGGCCGGGCGGCGGCACCATGGGCGTACGTGTCAAGGACGAGTCGCGCCTGAAGGAAATGGAAAACATCATCAACGCCGAGATTACGACCGGGCTGCCGGACTTTGTCGCCTACAGCGCCCAGGGCGACCTGTTCGCCGGGTACGATGGCGGGCGGGAGATTCCCGTGCACTTGCAGTCACGGGATCAAAAGGCCCTGTCCGCCGTGGCCACGCAGACCATGGGCTGGTTGCAGGAGGCGCTGCCGGAAGCCAGCGTGCGGCCGGAGTTTCAGGAGGCGCAACCGGAATTGCGCGTCATCCCCGACGACCGCAGCCTGATGGAAAAAGGCTGGACACGCGGCGACCTGGGCACGGTGCTGCGCGCCCTGGGCGACGGCATTTTCGTGGCCGAGTATTTCGACGGCGTGAAACGCGAGGACGTGATCCTGCGCGCCAACAAATGGTCCAACCCGGATGACCTGGCGGCGCTGCCGCTGGCAACACCGAACGGCGGCGTTGTGTCCCTGGGGCAGCTCGCAACCGTGGAGCAGACGGTCGGCCCCAACCAGGTGCGGCGCGTGGACCGGCGCCGGACGCTGACGTTGCGCGTTGTGCCGCCCGTGAACATGTCACTGGAGCGGGCCATGGCGAAAATCCGCGAAGTGGAGCCGCGCATTCGCGCTGCGATGCCGGCAGACGGGAACATCATCTATGGCGGCAGCGCTGATCGTCTCAAGGCGGCCATCGGCACCATGGGGGAGAATTTCGGCCTGGCGCTGATGATCCTGTTCATGCTCATGGCCGCCCTGTTCCGCTCGCTCAAGGACAGCGCGCTGGTCATGCTGACCATCCCGCTGGGCACGGTGGGCGGCGTCATCGCACTGCGCGCGCTGAATCTCATCAGCTTTCAGCCGTTGGACCTGCTGACCATGATCGGTTTCATCATCCTGCTCGGCCTGGTGGTCAACAATGCCATACTGCTGGTGGATCAGACGCGCACGGCGGAGCGCCAGGGGGTCAACCGGCACCAGGCGGTGGAGCAGGCGTTGCGTTTTCGCCTGCGGCCCATCTTCATGGGCACGCTGACAACAGTACTGGGCATGGCGCCCATGGTGCTGGTGCCGGGCGAAGGCAGTGTAATATATCGCGGCCTTGCCACGGCCATACTTGGCGGGCTGTGTGTAAGCACGATTTTTACGGTGCTGCTGCTGCCCTGCTTCCTGCGCATGGGCGCAACCCAGCCGGTGCTGGTAAAGGACGCCGTGCCCGCCGCAAAGCCGGCGCCCAAACTGGAAAGTGTTGCCTGACAGGCTGACTGGCGTGGAGAGACTTTGCATGAATATGAATGCTTTCAGAGCGACCGCGATCGCAATCGCGCTGGGATTGTTGCCACCCATTCCCGTGCTGGCCCAGGGGCAGCAACCGCCAGCGCCGGTGGGCGTGGTCGAGGCCCGCAAGGAACTGGTCACACCGGCGCGCTGGGTGCCGGGAACCGTGATCAGCAGGGAGGACTCGCGCATCGCCTCCGAGGTGGCGGGCATACTGGTCTCGGTGCTGGAAGTGGGCACGCAGGTAAAGAAGGGCGAACCCCTGGCACGGCTGAATGACCGTGAGTTGCAGCTGCAATTGCGCAACGACAATGCCCAGGTGGCGCGCCTGGCCACGCAACTGGAGTATCTGAAACGCCAGGTGCAGCGCGTGGCCAGGCTGGCGGAAAGCAATACCGCGGCCATGGCCAATCTGGATGAGAACACCGCGCAGCGCGACATGCTGGAGCAGGAACTCAAGGCCGCGGAAGTGGCGCGTGACAGCACGTTGTACTCCATCGAACGCACGCGGATCCTCGCGCCCTTCGACGGCGTGATCGTGGAACGGGTGCGCATGCCGGGGGAATTCATTGATCGCGGGGAACAGGTGGTGCGGCTGGTGAATACCGCAGCGTTGGAAATTCGTGTCCAGGCGCCGCTGGACGTGGTCCGGCATGTGCAGGCGGGTGACACGGTCGCCGTTACCAATGACAAGCAGCACCTGCAGACCAAAGTGCATAGCGTCGTGCCGGTGGGCGACGAAGTGTCCAGGATGCTGGAACTGCGGCTGGCTCTCAGTGGCACGGACTGGATTATCGGGGAACCGGTGCGCGTGGCCGTCAGTCATGGCGCACCCACCGAGTCGGTCACCGTGCCGCGGGATTCCGTGGTGCTGCGTGAAGGCGAGGCTTTTGTTTACAAGGTGTTGCCGGACAACACCGCCCGCAAGGTGGGAGTCACCGTGGGCGAAGGCGCCGGGGACCAGGTCAGCATCAAGGGTGACATCAAGGTCGGCGACCGCATCGTCATCCGCGGCGCCGAACGGCTGCAGGACGGCGCCCCCATTACCATCATTGGTAATGGCGCGGCCTGACCGCGGCCGCAGCGCCTCCGCCGCCGGGCGTTTCGCGCGCACCATTCTCCTCGCTGCACTGGCCGGCGGCGGCGCGCATCTCCCGCTACTCCATGCAGACGACGCGCTTTCAGCCCCGGCCTGCCCGGTGCGGGTGTCTGCGACGGGCGCCAGCGCCGGGGAACTCTCCGCCCGGATCTATGCCTGTTTTGGCAGCGCCGCTGCCGGGCTCAGGTTCCGCGGCGAAAACCTGGATCGGCTCACGGTGCTGGCACGGCTGGCAACCACTGAAAGCAGCGGGGAAAGGCGTGCGCTATTTCAGTCCCTGGAACCGGTGTGGCGATCCATCGACGGCGATGGGGATGAGACCAGCCCGTGGCGCGCGCTGAACC
>CAYMXG010000160.1:0-5811 GCA_964394115.1 uncultured Enterobacteriaceae bacterium
GCGCAATTGCTGCCGGCGGAACTGTCCGGCGGCATGGCCCGGCGCGTGGCACTGGCACGTGCCATTGCCCTGGATCCGATGATGATCATGTATGACGAGCCGTTCAGCGGCCAGGACCCCATCTCCATGGGCGTGCTGATCAAGCTCATTCACGCGATGAACGACAATCTCGGCCTCACCAGCATCATCGTTTCCCATGACGTCAAGGAGACCTCTTCCATTGCCGATCACATCTATGTGATATCCGACGGGCGCATCATGGACCAGGGCAGCCCGGCGCAACTGGATCAAACCGCCTCCGAGTGGGCGCAGCAATTCCTGAAGGGATTGCCCGACGGCCCGGTGCGATTCCATTATCCGGCGCGGGATTACGCGGAGGATTTGTTTGAAAACTGAAATGCAGACGGTCACGGCAGCCAGCTGGCTGGATCCGTTAATCCATGCCGGGCAGCGCGTTTTTTCATTTCTGGAGCGCACCGGCCGCGCGGGCCTGTTCCTGCTGCGCGTGTTGCAGAGCATCCCGTCGGTGCTGTTGCGACCGGGCCTGATCATGCAGCAGTTATTCTCCGTGGGTGTATTGACCATTGTTATCGTGCTGGTGGCAGGGGCATTTGTCGGGTTGGTGCTGGGCCTGCAGGGCTATAACGTGCTGGTACGATTCAACGCCGAAGCCTCGCTTGGCACCTTTGTCGGCCTCACGCTGGTGCGTGAACTGGGGCCGGTGGTGACGGCGCTGTTGTTCGCGGGTCGCGCCGGATCGGCGCTGACCGCGGAACTGGGCCTGATGAAGGCCACCGAGCAGTTCTCCGGCCTGGAAATGATGGCCGTCGATCCCTACAAGCGTGTGCTGGCGCCACGCATGCTGGCCGGTTTCATCTCGATGCCGTTGCTGGCCGGCATCTTCAGCGCTGTCGGTGTACTGGGCGGGTATTTCATCGGCGTCGGGCTCCTGGGCGTGGACGCCGGTGCCTATTGGGCGCAGATGCAGAATTCCGTGGATTTCTATGAGGACCTGATGACCGGTTTCTGGAAATCCCTGGCGTTCGGGTTCGCCGCCACCTGGGTGGCATTGTTCGAGGGTTACGACGCCGAACCGACCGCGGAAGGCGTCGGCCGCGCGACCACACGCAGCGTGGTCAGTGCCTCGCTGCTGGTACTGGGACTGAATTTCATCTTGACCGCACTTTTGCTGGAGACAAACCCGTGATATCGAGACGCTCAATGGAAGCCTGGGTCGGCCTGTTCGTGGCCGCCGGCTGTGTCGCCTTGTTCATGCTGGCCATGAAGGTCAGCAACCTGAGTACCATCAGCGCCGGCGATGGTTATGAAATCATCGCGCGCTTCGGCAACATCGGCGGCCTGGCCGTGCGCTCTCCGGTGCGCGCCAGTGGTGTGCTGGTGGGGCGCGTCTCCGACATCAGCTACGACACCAAGTCCTTCGAAGCCCTGGTCACGATGAGCATCGAGAAGCAATTCAATCAGTTCCCCACCGACACCACGGCCAGCATCTTTACCGCCGGACTGCTGGGCGAGCAGTATGTAAGCCTGACGCCGGGCGCGGAAGAAGAGGTGTTGAAGCAGGGCGACACCATCATGTTCAGCGATTCTGCCATGGTGCTGGAACGCATCATCGGCAAGATCGTCACGGACAAATTGTCGGAGTGACGGCGCACATGAGTGCGCAATCGGTCACTCTGGAAGCTGACAAGGACAACGTTGGGCCGTTGTTCCGGCTGCGCGGGCAACTGGGTTTTGCCGGGGTTCCCGGTATCCTGGCCAGCGGCCGGCAATTGTTTCCCGCCAGCGGGGATGTGCGGCTGGACCTGGGTGGCCTCGACAGCGTCAACAGTGCCGGCCTGGCCCTGTTGCTGGAGTGGCAGCATGAATTCAAACGCAGCGGGCGTGAAATGAAATTGCTCAACATCCCGGCCACGCTCGTCAATATTGCCCGCGTCAGCGAGCTGGAGCCGATACTCGCCCTAACAGCCTGAGCGGGGTGCGCACGAGGTCGGCGCCCGGAACCTTCCCAATGCATAAACATCTCACCCGCAACTCCCCACCCAATTCGATAATGCAGTCATTACTTCTCCCGGGGCTGATTGTGCTGGGCGCCGCGCAAGTGACCATGGCGGCGGCGCCAACCGGCGCAGCGCAGACTTCCGATCAGGCGTCATTCCGTGTCGTTACCGTGATCGGCGGATTGGAATTTCCCTGGAGTCTGGCGTTCCTGCCCGATGGCGACATGTTGATCACGGAAAAACCGGGCCGGCTGCGGCGCTGGCACCAGGGGAAACTCCTGCCAGCGCCGGTGGCCGGCGTGCCGCCGGTGGTATTCAAGGACGATGGCGGACTAATGGATGTGGTTCTGCATCCGGATTTTGCCACCAATCACTGGATCTATCTTTGCTTCGGGCACGGCACCATGGAACGCAATGCGTTGCGCGTGGTGCGCGCCAGGCTGGCTGACGACAGGCTTGAAGACACTCAGGTCATCATTGATGCGGATAACTTCAATAAGGACGGATCGCACCTGGGCTGTCGCATGGTGTTTGATCGGGACGGTTATCTGTTCGTAACCACCGGGGATCGTTATGACTTTCGCAATGAGGCGCAGAACCCCACAAAACTTTACGGCAAAGTACTGCGCTTGAATGCCGATGGCACAATCCCGGCGGATAATCCCTTCGCCGATGGCGGCGCCGGCCGGCCCGAGATCTGGTCGTCGGGACACCGCAACCCCCAGGGCGCGGCCTTGCACCCGGACAGCGGCCAGGTCTGGACCCATGAGCACGGACCCCAGGGCGGCGATGAGATCAATATCCCCCGCGTCGGCGGCAATTATGGCTGGCCGAAGGCGACCTTTGGCATTGATTACGACGACTCGATAATTTCCGAATTCAATGAACTGCCGGGAACGGAGCAGCCGGTCTGGTACTGGCGCCCGTCCATCGCGCCGTCGGGCATGGCGTTTTACACCGGCAGCGCGTTTCCCCGCTGGCAGGGAGATCTGTTTGTGGGCGCAATGAAGGCAAAGTGCCTGGTGCGCCTGGAACTGGACGGGGAAAGGGTCCAGCACGAGGAACGGCTGTTGCTGGATCTCGGCGAGCGAATTCGCGATGTGCGCAATGGTCCGGACGGCTTTCTCTACCTGCTGACGGACAGCGAGCAAGGCCGGCTATTACGCCTCGAGCCGGTTGCCGGCAACTGATACCAATTGCAACATACCGGCGTCTGATTAGCCGGTTGTTACCGGTTTCTCACTCAAGACAGAAGTGCCGCTGACAAAATTAAGCAAGTCTGGAGGTTGTCGTCCTCGGATTGTGGACTACAATTATGTTGATGGCATTTTTGACGGAGTAGCGACCATGGAATCCGATGCAAGACACGCTTTCTGGATCATGACACTGCTGTTTTCCAGCCTGGCAGCCCCAATGGCAGTCAGGGCTGCGGACGCACCGGAGCCGGCCGCCGCTGTCGGCGCGGAAGTCAGCGTACCCGTCGAGCCAATCTGCAGGGAAGAGGTGTACACCGGCTCACGTATCAAGACCCTGGTGTGCCCCGGCGATGATGCCTATAACCCCGGCGTGCGCCTGGGAGTCCAGCTGCAGCGGCCAGGTGATCGGCAGTTCACGCGTTCCACGCGTTTCCCCGGCGTGACTGTGCGGGCTGGCGCCACAACCAGTGTCAGCGTCCACCAATAACAATTTGGCAGGAAACTGCTAATCGAAAGGGACTGCTGCGTCCGCCAGTACGCGTTTGAGCGGCGCCAGGTGCGACTCAAACTGGCGCCACTTGCCCACCGATGAGGTGTACATGGGTTGCCGCACCTGGGAAGCGCTGGCCGTCAGTGCCGCCGTGGGATTGTCCTGAAATCTGAGCACCTGGTTTTCCCAGGTCAAACCGCAAAAATCCAGCAACCGCCGGGATTCCTTTTCCGGGTCCGCGACCAGGGCTTCATAACGAACCTCCAGGATTTTTCCCGGCAGCACCGTGTGCCAATGGTTCATCAACCTCCGGTACGCGACAAAGTATCGGCCCAGTTCATCCAGATTGTAGGAAAACGGGCACGCGGACTTGAACAGGGTCTTGTACATGGCCAGGCAGGAATCCATGGCGCCGCGCGACATGACGATGATCGGGGCATTGGGCAGCGCCAGGTGGATCGGCCCGCAATACAGGTAATTTGCCGGCAGCTTGTCCACGAAGCGCGGCGCCGGCGCGCCCTGCGCCCGGCAGCTGGCTAGGTAATTCCCGCCCAGCGCGCGAAAGTCCACGTTCACCGAGCGATCCATCAGCCCGTCCTGCCCCGGGCCGGGCACCGCCGCGTGCTGCGCCAGCCGCATCATTTCCACGAAGAAATTCGTCGACTCGCCGATGGAACAGACCTGCGAATGGCTGCCGAGTATGCGTTCCACCAGCGTGGTGCCGGTGCGCGGCAATCCGATCACGAAGATGGCGTCCGCGGCGGGCCATCCCGGGGGCGGGTCCATGAACCGCGGTGCGGCGTAGATTTTACTGATGTGATGCAGGTGTTCGATGTCGGCCTCGGGCCTGTAATCGGTGTTGGCGCGGCGCAGATCGGCACCGCGTTTCATGGTCGAAAAGGCATCATCGTACTGGCCAAGGTCTTCATGTTCCTTGGCCAGGGCGTAGCAGAGTTGCACCTCGCCCAGCCAGTGATCCACGCCCTGGTCCAGCCGATCGCGGATTTGCGCGATGTGATTGTGATCCGCGCTGCAAGGAAACAATGAGGCACGTATCAGGTAGGCCTCATATTCGTGGGGGTTCAATTCGATGGTCTTGTTGTATGACGACTCGGCGGCCTGAAGATCGCCAAAAGATCGTTGCGATGCCGCGAGATTGAGGTGATTCAATGCATTGCCGGGATCGAGGGCAACCGCGCGTTCGTAGCAGCGGTTCGCGTCCTGGTGCCGGCCGCAGCCGGTATACACCGTGCCGAGTCCGGTCTGTACTTCCGCGAATTGAGAGGGCGCCGCTTCCACTTTTTCTGCCAGTGCGAGCGCCTCGGGATAGCGGCGCAGTTGTTGCAGGCAATTGGCCTTGTGCACCTGGAACAGCGGATTATCGGATTGAATCTGCAGTGCAGTGCCGATGTATTCCAGTGCCTTGTCCGGCTTGCCGATGGCCAGCGCCAATTGACTGCTTATGAACCAGCCGTCGGCAAAGCCTGGAAATAACCCGGTCAGGGACCGGCACGTGGCAGCGGCGCCGCGGGCATCCCCGGCGCGCAACAAGCCCATGGCCTTTGCGGCCAGTTCCCGGCAATGAGTTTCATGCTGGATCAAGCGTTCAGGCCGCGTCCAGCACCTGTTTCATGGCGCGCGCGCCTTCTGCGGCGGCCGGCCCCCAGTGCTGATTGCCGCGCAACTCCGAATGGCCGAAGGCAATGCGGCCATGCCGTTCACGCACCACGTCGCGCGCGGCGGGTTGTGCGTCGCGGCCGAAATAGAATCCCGGCTCCGGCACGACGTAGGCATGGCCCCAGCGATTGAGGATGATACCGGCGAGATCGCGCTGGGGTTTGAACGCCGTGCCGAACAGCGTGCGCAGCTGCATGATAATCCGGCGCTCGTAATCCACATACGGCGCGCTGAAGAGTTCCGCCCGCCCCCGGCTGCATTGCAATAGCGCCGGGTCTCCGGGATAGAGGTAAGGCACATAGAAACTCAGTACCGCCGGTTGATCGGGGTCCAGCGCCGGCCGGTAATCCCCGACCTGCATCGGCGCGCGAACATTGACGCAGAACCCGAAATCCCCCTGGTAGCGGCACGCGGTGATGCCGAGGTCATA
>CAYMXG010000161.1:0-5776 GCA_964394115.1 uncultured Enterobacteriaceae bacterium
AGTTCCTGCCGGAATACGGGATTGATATGGATCCAGACGTGGGAAGAGCCAAACATGTCGTGTTTGAAACCGGGCAGCGTCACCTCGCGCGTCACCACGCCGCCTCCGATCCAGGGGTTGCGCTCCAGCACCAGCACCTTGAGCCCATACTTGGTCAGCAAGGAAGCACAGGCGAGGCCGTTGTGGCCGCCGCCGGCGATGACAATGTCAAAATCAGCCACTTTCCCTCACCAATTCCACATCGTCCCATCTTCCAGTCTGTTCACCGGCAGATAGGCGCGCTGGTAGGGATATTTCGCTGCGAGTTTCTCGTCGATGTCCACACCATGGCCGGCGGCCTCGCCCGGATGCAGAAATCCGTCGTTGAAGGCATAGGCGTGGGGAAACACCGCATCGGTCTCTTCGGTGTGACGCATGTATTCCTGGATGCCGAAGTTGGGCACCCACAGGTCAAAGTGCAACGCGGCGCCCATGCATATCGGGGACAGATCGGTCGCCCCGTGGCACCCGGTGCGCACATGGTACAGGGCCGCCAGGTCCGCAATACGCCGCAGGTGCGTGATGCCCCCCGCGTGGACCACGGTGGTACGGATGTAATCGATAAGTTGTTCTTCGATTAATTGCTTGCAATCGAAGATGGTATTGAACACCTCGCCCAGCGCGAGTGGTGTCACAGTGTGCTGGCGGATGAGCCGGAACCCTTCCTGGTTCTCTGCCGGCACGGCATCCTCCAACCAGAACATCCGGAACGGCTCCAGGGACTTGCCCAGGCGCGCCGCCTCGATGGGCGTCAGCCGATGATGCACATCGTGCAGCAGGTGCGGCTCAAAGCCGAACGTCGCGCGCAACTTTTCGAACAGTCTCGGGACATGGTCGAGATACTTCGTCGTGGACCAGATATTTTCCGTGGGCAGGTTGGCGTCGGCCGGTTCGTAGAAAAGCTTGTCGCCGGAGACACCGTAGGTGGACTTCAGCCCCGGCACGCCGGACTGGGCGCGAATGGCCTTGTAGCCCATTTCCAGGTAGCGCCCCACTTCATCCACGGTTTCCGGGATGTCGCGGCCGTTGGCATGGCCATAGACCATGACGCCGGCGCGGCTGCGCCCGCCGAGTAATTGGTACAACGGCATGCCGGCGACCTTCGCCTTGATATCCCACAGGGCGGTATCCACGGCGCCGATGGCGCACATGGTGATGGGGCCGCGGCGCCAGTAGCAGCCGCGATACAGGTACTGCCATATGTCTTCGATCTGATGCGGGTCGCGGCCGATGAGACAGGGGATGACATGCTCCTGCAGGTAGGCGGCCACGGCCAGTTCGCGACCATTAACGGTGGCATCCCCCAACCCGTGCAGGCCGGCGTCGGTCTCAATCTTGAGCGTGACAAAATTGCGTCCAGGACTGGTGACGATGACACGGGCGGTGGTGATTTTCATGGGTGAGAGAGTGTCGAACCAGTGAGAGGTATGTAATCTAAGTACCTGTAAAAACAATGTTTAATAATTCACACCTGACAAGGAGATTGAAGATATAGTTTAAACATAAACTATCCTACGGTACTCGAGTTAAGGTGTCAAAAGTAACGCGACGGATACGGGTTCAGGGAGTGGGATTGGTGCAGGTAAAACTTCCGTTGTCGTTGCTGTCGCCCTGACCGTTATAGCGGGAGATCTGCGGATGTGGGCACAGCGGGCGTGTGCGCGTAACTTTCCCGTTTTCGATCCGGCGGGCCGGGATGGTGGCCGGTGGCTGCCCTGCCTCCACCCAATCAATCAGGGGCGACATCAAGTCGAAGTAATCCACGTTGGTGCCTCCGGAACAATGAAACATGCCCGGGACCAGGTATAGCCGCAGATAGTCGTCGGCCCGCAGCGAAGACATGGCGGCCAACTGGTCAAAGTACTGAATTGTTCGCAGCGGATTGACGCCAAAGTCGGCCCAACCGTGATACAGGATCAGTTTGCCGCCCCGGCTGGCGAAGGCGTGCAGGTTGGGATCCGCGGCGCCCAGCACCTGTCTCATGCGAGCCATGCCTGCGCCATCCCGGGCCGGGTCCATGCGTTTCCAGTCCCGCGCCGGGTCATCCACCTCGAATGCCAGGTAACGAAACCAGGATTCCAGGATCAACGGCTGAATCATTTGCCCATTCGCATTGGGAACGACCCGTCCCACCCATGCGGACTCCATGCGCACCTTGCCGCGGTCATCCCGTTCATAGACCTGCCCGGGCAGTTCGCTGCCCACGACGGTGCGCGGATAGCTCTCCACTCCATTCACCACCACCGGTGCATAGAGGATGTCCAGCATGCGCAGTTCATCCGCAGTGAAGCCGCCCGGCGTCGATTCCGCACGGGGCAAATCCCGTGAAGGCACAAAATCCACGTCCAATGGGTTGCCAATTACACCATCCTCAATGCCGTCGACGCGATCATGGTGTGATCGGATGAAATCACCCAATTGTTTCAATCGTTCCAGGCTGATGGGCGTTGTACTAACTGCCAGGGAGTTCTTCTGGTACTGCCAGAGCATGTCCGGAAGGTCGAACACCGGAGCACCGGCGAGGATGCCATCGAAATCGTCGGGGAATCGTTGCGCCTCCATCATCCCCTGCCGGCCGCCGGTGGAGCAGCCATCAAAATACGCGTGATGGACCGGGGTTCCGTAGTACGCCCCCATGATTTCCTTTGCGACCCTGGCGGTCAGATGTACGGCGCGATATCCATAATCCGCCTCCCGGGCCGCATCGTTATACGCCCACACTGCGCCGGGCTGCGTGGCAGCATCGTGCCCGGAGTTGGTGAATACGGCGCCGAATCCTTTACGCACCGCCGTCATGCGCAAACGGTGGAACGGCGCATGGTCGAGTGACTCGCCGGCATCACCGCCATTGCCGTGCATGTACAGGCGCCCGTTCCAGGCATTCGGCATGTACACCACCCAGCGAACCGCAGGCGGGATCGTGCCGGTCACCCGGCAAAATTCCGGGTCGTCACCGTTGGCCGGCATCAATTCCGATGTTAGCGCCTGCCCTGCCCACTCCGGGGCGGTTGCCAGTTGTTGACAAGGCAGGGCCGGCCGGGCCACGGCGGGGTGCTGGTAATCCACCCGACCCGGCCCCGGTGCGGAAAAACTCCCGGCATTGCCGGTGGCAAAAGCGTTTGCGCTGGCCCCAATGAACATGAGGAACATGCGAATCATCAGGTTCCGCTTGCTGGCCACGCTCCCCTCACCTTTCCCTTGCACTCTCATCCCGATACCGCAGCAACGGACTCAACAGAAATTCAATCAACCGCCGCGTGCCCATGTTGACCTCCACCGTCACCGCCATGCCCGGGGTCAGGTCCACGACCTCCTCCTCCACCTGCATGGTGGCCTTGTGCATGCGCACTCGCGCGGCATAGACCAGGCCAAGGGTATCATCGGGGGAAGCGTCCTGGGACACGGACCGCACGTCCCCACCGAGGGTTCCGTATTTGGTAAACGGGAATGTCTCCACCTTTATCACTGCCTCCTGTCCAGCGTGCACAAAGCCGATGTCCTTGTTCTGCACCCAGGCCTCGATCTCCATGGCCTCTTCGTCGGGCACGATATGCATCAATTCCTGCGCCGGTGTGACCACGCCGCCAATGGTATGCACCGCCAGCCGGTGCACGGTGCCGGACACCGGTGCCGAGAGTGCCTGCAACGCCAGGCGCCGCTCCGCCTTGATGCGTTCCTGTTGGAAACCCGCTATCCGGTTCTCCACCCCGGTGAGTTCCAATAACAGCCCCTCGGCAAACTCCGCCTGCAGTGCCGCGCGATGCTGGCCGATGCTGGAAATGGCGGCACCCAGCATGGCGAGGTTGCTTTGCTCCACATCGCGCTGCTTGACCTGCTCAATGCGTGCCTGCTCCAGCTCCAGCCACAGGGTGCGAGGCACAAGATACATATCCACGAGTTCCCGATGCGACTGCGCGCGTTCCGTGATCAGGGGGATGGTGGCATCCAGTTGCTGAATGCGGCTGGCCACGGCGTCCCGTTCCGCCTGGCGCTGGCGTTGTTCATCGTCAAGGGCGCCGACTTTGGCACGGTATTCGTGCAACTGTGCCTGGGCCCGATCCTGCTGCAACTGGATCTGCGTTGATGCCGCGCCGTGCGGTACCGGAAAGGAATTCCCGGCCGAAATAGAGGAGTCCCCACCATTGATATCGGCAAGAATGGCAATCAGTCGGGCCCGTTCGAGCTTCATTGTCAGTTCCTGTTCCACGATCTGATCCCGGTTGGCGACGGCCTGGGTCGTATCCAGCGCGAGTAATGACTGCCCTTCAGTGACGTGGTCGCCCTCCTGCACATGGATCACCTGTACCACGCCCGACTCCAACGGTTGAATGATTTTGACTCGGCCGGATGGGACTATCTTGCCGTGCGCCACGCCGACGATATCCACCCTGCCAATACTGGCCCAGGTGATGGCAATGATTAAAAACATCATGATGCACCAGAGCAGGTATCGCGCCGCGGGTAATGGCGGCGCTTGCTGGATCTCCAGGGCGGCGGGAAGAAATTCAGTTTCGGCGCGGGACATGGGGCAGATGTTATAGCCGGTCGAGGTGTTTCCACGGTATCCCCGAAAATGAGTACATGGTGACTGCCACCGGATCCGGCAGGTCGCGAAAGCGGGACTCCACGAAGTTGCGGCAGCCACAGGAAACAGTACACTCCCTCCGATGCAAGCATACCTCTCGTCGCTGGCCGCCTCCGGCCAGGTCCGTGTCATCGAACGCGAAGTGGATCCGCGCTTTGAACTGGCGGCGGTGACCAAGGCGGCACAGCGCGAGGATGAACGGATCACATTATTCAGCAAGGTCAAAGGCACGCGCCTGCCGGTGGTGACTAATCTGTACGGCAGCCGCAAACGACTGTGTGACATCGCCGGCGCTGCCAATGGCAACTTCTGCCGGCGCTGGGTGGAACTGGCGGAGCAACTGGCCGCCCTGCCTGCGTCCCGTATGACACGCCCGGCCAGTCAAACCGTGCGCACCCCTGCCCGCCTCGGCGACGTGCCGCTGATTACCTATTTTGAAAAAGATGCCGGCCCCTATTTCACTTCCGCCATCTACCTTGCCCGCCACCCGGACACCGGCGTCCACAACCTGTCTTTTCACCGCTCGCAGTACATTTCCGATCAGGAATTACGCGTTCGCATCGGCACCACGCATGATCTCAATAAATATGTGACAGCTGCTGAACAACGGGGCGACTCGTTGCCCGCCGCATTGCTCATCGGCGTGGCGCCGGAAGTCTTTGTCGCAGCGTGCGCCTCGTTGCGTACCGAAGAGGATGAGCTGGCCGCCGCGGCCCTGATGGGTGGCGGACCCATCGGGACCGTGCCCTGCCAGACCATTGACCTGCAGGTTCCAGCGGATACCCAGATCGTGGTTGAGGGCCGGTTCCTGGCCAATGTACGTCGCCCTGAGGGGCCGTTCGGGGAATTCATGGGCTACTACGTCCCGGTGGGAGACAACCATGTCTTCGAGGTCAGCGCCGTGTCGCTGGCACGAGATGCCGTTTTCCACAGCCTGCTGTGCGGTTCGGCCGAAGACATGTATCCGCTCGATCTCGCCACGGCCGCGCGTATCTACCGCCACCTGGCGCAGCAGGTGCCAGGCGTGATCAATGTGGCGTGTTACCCCTTCCTCATGAACACCGTGGTGCAGATCCGGCAGGAATACGCCGGCCATGCCCGCGAGGTGTTGCGGGCCGCCGTGGATGCCAACCATGATTACAGCAAGACCTG
>CAYMXG010000162.1:0-5768 GCA_964394115.1 uncultured Enterobacteriaceae bacterium
ATCATGCATGCGCACCCCGTGGGGTGCGCATGCATGATTGCAAGACCTGACCCCGGATTTTTCGGATTTCTCTGGATTCCCGCTTTCGCGGGAATGACGAATCAGTCAGATTTTCCTTACTTTCAACTTTTAACTTCGGAGTCCCCATGAACGACGATAATGGCCTGGTGATCAAGCTGCTGGAGGAGATCCGCGACAACCAGCACCGGCAGATCGCCCGCCAGGAAGAATCCATGCGGGTACAGATACAGCAGTTTGACATGGCGAAGGAGCAGTTTGAGAAGGCGCGCATACTCCAGGATCGCGCGGAGCAGTTGCAGGAAAAGAGCGGCCAGCTTATGGAGAAGGGCCGGAAGATCATGGCCGTCGTACTGCCGATCATCGTCGTGTTGATTGCGTACCTCTCGTATCTAATATTCCGATGAAGATAACCGGCACATAAAAAAATGCGAAGCGTCATACGTGAAGCGTGAAGCGCGAGGGAACCTCTGAATAAGCCCAATATACTTCAAGGTCGTCATTCCGGCGGAAGCCGGAATCCAGTCAAAACAATTGCTTACTGGATGCCGGTTTTCACCGGCATGACGGCGGGGAGACTTATTCAGGGTTTCCCAAGATAAAAGACAGGCCCGGCATTTCCAAGCGAAGCAGGTTTTACGTTTCACGCTTCACTCTTAGTCCACCCGACAGACCAGCCCCTTCAGATATCGACCTTCGGGGAACGCCGTCGCCACCGGATGGTCCGCGGACTGTGACAGCCAGCGAATGATCTGCACCTGCCGTCCCGAATCCAGCGCGGCATCGGCGATGATCTTCTGGAATAAATCGGGTGTGACATGCCCCGAGCAGGAAAACGTTATCAGCACGCCACCCGGCCGCAGCAGCTTCAGCGCCAGCAGGTTGATGTCCTTGTAGCCGCGGCCACCCTTGATCAACTGCCCGGCATTGACCACGAATTTGGGCGGATCCAGCGCCACCAGGTCAAACGCCCGGCGGCTGTCGCGGAACGTGCGCAACATTTTGAACACGTCGCCGCACAACGCCTCGGTCAGGGACGGGTCAAACCCGTTGAGTTGAATATGCCGGCCCATCTGCTCCACGGCCGACTCGGATGATTCGATGCTGGTCACCTTCGTCGCCCCGCCCCGCAACGCCGCCAGCACAAACGCGCCGGTGTAGGCGAATCCGTTCAATACCTCGCGCCCGCGGCTGAATTCACTGATGACGGACAGGTTCTCGGCCTGATCCAGGTAAAGCCCGGTCTTGTGCCCGCTGCGCAGGTCCGCGGCAAAACGCAGGCCGGAGACCTGCACTGAAACCTGCTCCGGCGGTTCCCCGCCCCACAACAATCCCGCCCTTGGCGTCAGCCCCTCCTTTTCCCGAACATCCACATCGGAACGCTCCCAGATCCCGGCCGGCGCGCAATGCTGCACCAGCGCCGCGACAATCTCCTCGCGCCAGCGCTCGACACCCGCGGAGAGAAACTGGCACACGAGAAACGCGCCGTACTGATCCACGATCAACCCGGGGATCTGATCCGATTCCCCGTTCACCAGGCGGCGCGCGCCGTCCACTGGCGCAGGTGTTCCGCGCCGCGCCACCGCCGCGCCGACGCGATCCTGGAAAAATTTTGCATCAATGATCGTGTCCGGGGAAAAACTCCAGACCCGGACCGTGATCTGGGAACTCGGGGAAACGGCGCCCACCGCCAATCCCGTGCCGGAGGAATTGGCCAGGATGATGGTTTCGCCGGATTCACATTTCGGCTGTTCCTCCTGCAGAGCGCCGGAAAAGATCCAGGGATGATGGGATCTGACGGAACTGTCCCGATCGGGCTTCAAGCGCAGAATATTCATGACGATGCCACTCCTGATGTTGTGCGCGGTCATATCTGTAGACGCTGGTTCCGAAGCATGGCTGTCCTTCCGATGCCAGCATTCAGGCCAACCGTCATACCGGCGTATGCCGGTATCCAGGGGATGACCACTGGACCCCGGCTTTCGCCGGGGTGACGAATAGCGTGCCGGGGTGACGACGCCGGAATGACATCAATCGCCGGTATGTCGGCAGGCCAGGATGCCGACCGCGCAAGGGACTTTCCCGGCTCACCTTTGAGACTCATGTGCGGCGAGGAATTCCTCCACCGGTCCCAGTTCACGCACCCGTTCCATGTCCGGCAGGCTGCGCAGAAAGACCTTGCCATAGGGTTTTGACAACAGGCGCGGATCGCAAATCATCAATACGCCGTAGTCCTGTTCATCACGGATCAGGCGGCCAATCCCCTGGCGCAGGCTGATGACAGCTTCGGGCACCTGGTAATCCATGAACGGATTGCCGCCTTCGTCTTCCAGTTTGCGCAGGCGCGCCTGCAATACCGGATCATCCGGGGCCGCAAAGGGCAGCTTGTCAATGATGACACAGGACAGGGACTGCCCGCGCACATCCACGCCCTCCCAGAAGCTGCTGGTCCCCAGCAATACGGCATTGGCCGTGGTGCGAAAGCGTTCGAGCAATTCTGTCCGCGGCGCATCCCCCTGCACCAGGACCGGGTAAGACAGCGACGCGCGCACCCTGGGCGCGGCCAGGTGCAGGGCACGATAACTGGTAAAGAGCAGGAACGCGCGGCCGCGGGTGATCTGCAACAACGGCAGCGCCGCCTCCACCACGCGTTCCGTGTAACCTTCGGCGCGGGGATCGGGCAGCCCGGGGGGAAGGTACAACATCGACTGGTGCCTGAAATCGAATGGGCTGGGCCAGCTGCGCGCGGGCACCTCCTGCAGCCCGAGCCGCGCGGCAAAATGGGAAAAGTCCCCGTTCACGCTCAACGTTGCTGACGTAAAGATACAGGGATGCACCTCCGGATTCAGTCCGTCCCGGAACAGTCCGGCAACTTCCAGCGGCGTCTGGTGCAACAGGAAGCCGCGGCCGCGGAGTTCCAGCCACTGCACCGCGGCAGGATCGGGGCTGTCATGGAACGCCGCCGTCATTTGCAGCAACTCCGTCAGCCGGCGGAAGCAATTGTCCAGCAACCGGCCGCGCGCGGCGAAATTCTCGAGTACTTCGCGTACGTTGTCCGCTGCGGCCAGCACTGCTGCCAGCGCGCCTTGCACCGGCTCCTGATCCCGCACTTCGCGCCAGGCCCGGGTGCCATCCTCGCTGCCAAAGGTCAGGCGCATTGCGCGCAGTCCGGTCTCCACCGCGTCCAGCCGGTTGATGAACTCCGGTAAATCGGCCGCCTCTTTTAGGTAAGCCGCGCGCGTATCCTGCAGGAAATCAAACCACTGGTGACTGGTGACGGTGCGGGTGAAAAACTGGGAGGCCAGTTCCGGCAACTGATGCGCCTCGTCAAAGATGGCCACGTCGAAACCGGGCAGCAGTTCGCCGTAGCCCCGGCCGCGTAGTCCCAGGTCGGACAGGAACAGATGATGATTGACGACGGTGACGTCCGCTTCCTGGGCCCGCTTTCGCGCCTGGAATACAAAACAACGATCGAAATGGGCGCAGCCCTGGCCCAGGCAATTCTCGGCGGTGGAAGTCACCAGCCCGCGCAACCGGCTCTCCTCCGGCAGTTCAGGCAGGCCGGCAAGATCGCCGTCCACGGTCTGGTTGCTCCAGCTGCGGATCCCGGTCAACAGCGCCAGCGAGGCGCGGTCCAGGCCGGCGCCCTGCTCCTCCGCCAGTTGCATGCGCTGCAGGCAAAGATAATTGGCGCGGCCTTTCAGCAAAGCGGTCGCCTGCGCCGTGCCCAGCGCTTTCAGCACCAACGGCAGATCCCGAGCGAACAACTGATCCTGCAGATTGCGTGTGCCGGTGGAGATGATCACCTTCTGTCGCGCCAGCAGGGCCGGGATCAGGTAGGCCAGGGTCTTGCCGGTACCGGTACCGGCTTCGCAGATCAGCGACTCACCTTTTTCTATGGCGCCGGCGATGGCCTCCGCCATTTCCAACTGCTGCGGCCGGGCCGCATAACCGTCCACCCGCTCCGCCAGCGGCCCATTCGCCGCCAGTGCACGCCTGGGATTCATCAGGCGCGGTCAAACGGGAAGGCCAGCACGTGTTCAAGGCGCGCGGCGCCACACAACACCATCAACAGGCGATCCACGCCAAGGGCAACGCCGGCGCAGTCGGGGAGTCCATGCGTCAATGCCTGCAACAGGTGCTCATCCATGGGCATGGCGCCAAGGCCGGCGGCGCGGCGCCGCTGGTTGTCACGATCGAAACGCCGGCGCTGTTCGGCGCTATCGGACAATTCGTGGAAGCCGTTGGCGATCTCCATCCCGTTGATGAACAATTCAAATCGCTCGGCCACCGGTGGCCGGCCCGACCGGACGCGCGCCAGCGCCGACTGATGTACCGGATAATCGTGCACAAACACCGCGCCATCCTTTCCCAGGGAGGGCGCCACCAGTTCACTGAAGAGGAAATCCAGCAAGGCCGCGTCCTCTGCCGGCTCGGAAATGAACCCCAATGCCGCGGCACGGCGCACCAGGCAATCGGTGTCCGCGTCGTGGGGATCCAATCCGACCTTGTCCAAAAACGCCAGGCCGTAGGTGGTGCGCCCGGCGACTTTTATGCCAAGCCCCTGCAGCAATTCCGTGACCTCATCCATGAGACGGAGGTGATCGAACCCCGGCCGATACCACTCCAGCAGGCTGAACTCCGGGTTGTGAATTCGTCCGGACTCCTCTCCGCGGTAGACGCGGCAGATTTGATAAATGGGGCCGCTGCCCGCGGCCAGCAGCCGCTTCATGGGGAATTCCGGTGAGGTATGCAGGTAGCAACGCAAGGTGACATCCGCGTCGGGGCGACGCAGGGCCAGGGTCAGGCTGTGCATGTTGGGATCCGTCGCCGCCGACTGGCTCAGATGCGGCGTCTCCACCTCCAGCACACCGCGCTCCGCCATGAAGGAACGGATGTGTTGCAGCAACCGGGCGCGCCGCTCCAGCACCTCCCGCGTTGCGAGGGGTTGCCAGTCGTTGGAACTCATCTCAGGACTCCCGCGGGCCGGGAAAGCGCGTCCCCTCACCCCAGCCCTCTCCCGCCAGCGGGAGAGGGAGGCCACGCGCCATCGGCGCGCGGACGGGTGAGGGTATCAATGCAGCGTGGCGCCTCATAGCTGTGGCGGATATCCAAACAACCAATCAATCCTTGGCGCGACTGAGGTACTCATTGGTGCGCGTGTCCACCCGGATACGCTCGCCTTCAGACACGAACAGCGGCACCTTTACCACCGCACCGGTTTCCAGTGTCGCCGGCTTGGTGCCGCCGGTCGCGGTATCACCGCGCACGCCCGGATCCGTCTGCGTGATGGTCAGCGTCACGACATTCGGCGCCGTCACCAGCAACGGCACGCCGTTCCATAACGTCACGATGCAGGACTCCTGCCCCTTCAACCACTTTGACGCATCGCCCATGGCCTTGGCGTCCGCCGTCAACTGTTCAAAGTTGGTGGTATTCATGAAGTGCCAGAAATCACCGTCGCTGTAGAGGTACTGCAAATCCATGTCGACGACATCGGCACCTTCAAAGGTGTCGCCGGACTTGAACGTGCGCTCAAGCACGCGGCCGGTCTTCAGGTTGCGCAGTTTCACGCGATTGAACGCCTGGCCCTTGCCAGGCTTGACGAACTCATTCTCGATGACGGAATAGGGATCCTGATCAAGCATGATCTTGAGCCCGCTCTTGAATTCATTGGTGCTGTAAACTGACATGCGGCGACCTGTGGGTGACTAAAAGGCGCGCTATCATACCGGCAAACCCCGACAAAT
>CAYMXG010000163.1:0-3567 GCA_964394115.1 uncultured Enterobacteriaceae bacterium
CACATCCTGTGCCCGCGGCATAAGTACATCCATGTACAAATCCATGTGGTCGTCCTCCCTACGCTCGTTCGGGATGACATTGGGTGCGCTCGGGATGATAAAGGGAACCACCCACGCCTCGCCCTACTCGGTATCGTCTTGCAGCTTTCGAGTAGCAAACGTAATGCGCACCAGGCCGGCCTGGCGCGCTGCATCCATGATCTTGATCACGGCCTGGTGTGTGGCCTTGGCGTCAGCACTGATCACCACCGGCACCTCTTCCTGGGTGCGCACTGATTCCCGCAAGGCCTCGCGAATCGTGCCCAATTGAGTATTAATAAGCCGCTGTCCGCGGATATAAACCTGGTCATCGGCATCCACAGTCACTTCAATGGATTCCGTCAGGGTTTCACGCTGGTCAGTGCTGGCCTGCGGCAGTTTGACGTTTATCTGCGCAATGCGATCAAAGGAAGTGGTCACCATGAAGAAGATAAGCAGCATGAAAACAACGTCAATCAGTGAAGTGAGGTCGATGCCAACGTCGTCCCGTTGCGGGCGCTTGAAGTTCATACGCGACCCGCCTTTGCGGCCGAATCCCGCTCGCGCTCGCCGAGCATGATCTCCACCATCTTCAACGCCTCCTGTTCCATGGTAATGATCAGGTCATCCACCCGCCCGCGGAAGTACCGGTACAGCACCAGGGATGGAATCGCGATAAACAGGCCCGTGACCGTCGTGATCAGCGCCTCGGCAATACCGCCGGCGAGCAGGCCGGGGTCCCCCACGCCCTCAGAACTGACCACGGAGAAAATCTTGATCATGCCGAGCACGGTGCCGAGCAGACCCAGCAATGGTGACGCCGTGGCAATGGTGCCCAAGGCCCCGATAAATCGCTCCAGTTCGTGGGCCACATGCCGCCCGACTTCCTCGATACTTTCCTTGATTACGGCACGCTCATGACGCCGGTTCACCAGGCCTGCAGCCAGGATTCTGCCCAGCGGGGATGCGCGCCGCAGTTCCTGGATGCGCTTGGCATCCAGTTGCCCGGCCTGCTCCCACTGCCAGACCTGGTTTACCAGGCCCTTGGGCGCGATGCGTTTGCTTTGCAGGGACCAGAAACGCTCACCTGCAATCGCCAGCGCCGCGATGGAAAACATCAGCAGTGGCCACATGGTCGGACCACCGGCCCGGAAAAATTCAAGCACAGTCTGCCACCTCCGCGGTGTAGTGAGCTGTTTCAGTGAAGGCGCGAATGCCAGAAACGGCGCGCGGACAAACGATGGGCGGAAAATCGGACACCGGTCTCATCAATGACAAATTCCAGCGCTCCATTCCGGCCTGTGTCCAGATTGATCGCCCCATGTTGCTGATAGCGCTGCATTATATCCTGTTTCGGGAACCCGAAGCGATTACGAAAGCCCGCCGGATAAAGTGCGTACCGAGCCTGCACTGCCTGAACGAGGTCCGGGGTCGATGACGTGCGGCTGCCGTGGTGAGGGACCACAATAATCACGGCGCGCAGATCGCTCGCGAAACGACGCACCAGTACCTGTTCCGCCTCGCGCTCAATGTCTCCGGTGAGCAGCAGTATGCCCTGGCCGTTCCGCGCGATATGCAAAACACAGGAGGCATTATTACCCTGCAAGCGGTCTTCGCGATCCGGATGCAGCACGGTAAAAGTGAAACCGTCCCATTCCCAGCGCGTCCCCGCGCGGCACGGCGTCACATTCGCGCCACGCACGCGCTCCGGCACACTGGTCAACAAGCGGTCCACAGGCACGGCCTCCTGAACGCTGCGCAGCCCGCCGATGTGATCGTTGTCTCCGTGACTTACGACCAGAACATCCAGCTTTTTTATCCCGGCCTGGCGCAGCCAGGGGACGACGACGGCATCGCCGGCATTGAAATCCGTGCTGAACCTGGGCCCGGTGTCGAACACCAGCGCATGCCGGCCTGTGCGCACAACGGCGGCCAGCCCCTGCCCCACATCCAGCAACGCAAGGTGGAGGACTCCCGGACCCGGTGGCAGGGAATCCGGTGCCAGCAACGGCAGTATCCATAGCCACCCCAGCCAGCGCCCAGGCAGGCCGCGCGGCAACAACAGGATAGCCGCGCCCAGCCCCGCGCAGATCACGGCCATGACGGAAACCGGCGTCACCGCCAGTATCGCAAAATCATTCCCGCCGATGAGTTGAAGGAACGGCCACAGCAGGTTCAACGATCCATCTGCGAGGCGCAGCAGCCCGGTGCCCAAGGCAGGTGCCACCCACAGCAACAGCGATCCTGCGAGTACCAGCGGCACGGTGACAAAGCTTACCCAAGGGACCGCAATAAGATTCGCGATCAGGCCCGCCACCGATATCTGTTGAAACCACCAGGCCAGGACCGGCGCCAATCCCAGGGAGACAACTACTTGCACCCGTCCCCACCGGTCCCACAGTGTTCCCTGCCCCACCCGCCCGTGCATGCCCCAGCCGATCCACGCCACTGCAAGAAATGACAACCAGAAACCCGGCGCCAGCACGGAGAACGGATCCAGCAGCAACACCAGGAGGAGGGCCAGCGCCAACGCGTGACTCAATCCCACCGGCCGGTACACGGTCGCGCCCAGCCCGACCAGGATCATGATCATGGACCGCTGGGTGGGAATCGAGAACCCCGCCAGCGCCGAATAGAACACCGCGCCAAGCAGTCCCGCCGCCGCGCCGGCCCAGGGCGCCGGCACCCGCAGTGCGGCGCGCCCGAGCCGGGGCCAGATCCAGCGCACGACGTATAACGCCAGTGCCGCCACCAGACCGATGTGCAATCCAGAGATCGCCAGCAGATGATTGGTGCCGGTGCGGTTAAGCACATCCCACTCTTGCACTGAGATGGCGCTCTGATCCCCCAACGCCAACGCCACGATCAAGGATCGAAAAGCCCGCTCCGGCAACACCGCGTGAATACGTTCACGCAGGCGAAAGCGCCACGCATCCGGGCGCCAGGAGATCGCCGGTTCGAGGCGATCATTCCCCGCGCCGGCGATCACGTAACCGGTGGCGCGCAAGCGATGTTGAAACAGCCAGCCCTCGTAATCGAACGAACCGGGATTCATGAACCCGGCTGGACGCTTCAATCGCACCCGCAACCGCCAGCGCTCTCCAGGCAACAACGCAGGCGCATCGTAGTACCAACCGAGCCGCACCTGGGTTCCGGGCGTCAAGCCACTCCTGCCCGCGGATTCCAGGCGAAAATTGAAGCGCGTCACGTCGCCCTTCTGCTCCGGCAGCGAGGCCACTTTGCCAACCACGATTACGGAGGATCCTTCCGCCGCCGGATCCAGGTTTACCGACAGGATCCCGCCAGCGCGATACAACGCGTAGAGCGCGCCCGCCAGAAACCAGGCCGGCCAACGCAGGGAACAGCGCGGTGAGCAAAGTCCCAGGCACAACGGCGCCAACCACAGAAATACGGGAGACGGAAGGACCGGGATTGACGCCAGGGCGAGGATCCCCAGCAGGAACAGCGCGCTTCCAGTGCGCATGGACGTTCATCCTTTCGCAAATCCATTTGCGACGCATTAGTCCTTATAATACGCCCGGCGTGAAA
>CAYMXG010000163.1:3667-5753 GCA_964394115.1 uncultured Enterobacteriaceae bacterium
CCTTTCGCAAATCCATTTGCGACGCATTAGTCCTTATAATACGCCCGGCGTGAAAAATCTGCTGCGCAGTTTCATGCCGGATCACCACACCCTCCGGCGACATCGTGCCCTCGCATTTCTGGGAACGTTATTGCACGACCCGCAGATCTTTCACCTGACACGGCACTCCGCCGCGGGAGGCATGGCCGCGGGCCTGTTCTGCGCATTCTTCCCCATTCCCGGGCACATGATCTTTGCCGCAATCGCGGCAATCGGTTTCCGCGTAAACCTGCCCGTGGCGGTGGCTGCCGTATGGATCACCAATCCCATCACCATCCCGCCGATTTTTTACCTGGCCTACCGGCTCGGTTCCGCGTTCCTGGGCAACCCGCTGGAACCGGTGCAATTTGAGTTCACGCTGAAATGGCTGAACACCACGTTCGTGCATATCTGGCCAGCGCTGGTCACCGGCAGCCTGATGCTCGCCACCATCTCGGCAGTGCTGGGATATACAGGGGTGCGGCTGCTGTGGCGCCTGGCGGTGGTGATGAAGGTCAGGGAACGGCGACGGCGGCGGGAGGATAGATGAATACGGTGTCCAACACCGCTTATTACTGTTGCGGCGTCCGCATGGAGGACGCGCGGCAACCACGCTCCATTTGCAATGATCAATTCGCGCAGCGCTTCATGGACGAGCGCGCCAAGCGGGTGTTCGAGCCGTTTCGATCTGAAATCATGCCGAACATCTCCAATGCCACCCGTTGCCGGATTATTGACGACATCCTGCGGAGCGAGATCAAACCGGGCACGACGATCATTTCCATTGGCGCCGGCTTCGATACCCGGCCCTACCGACTGGCGGGGGGCACCTGGGTTGAACTGGATGAAGCGCCATTGCTGGCATACAAGAATGAGAAACTCCCAATGTCCGAATGCAGCAATCCCCTGCGCCGCATCGCCATTGATTTCTCCCGTGAACCGCTGGGCGAAAAACTGGCCGGGATCGGGGCCGAACACCCGGTGATTGTCGTCATTGAAGGGGTATTCATGTACCTGGAGCCGGCGGCAATCCTGGCCAACGTGCATGAATTACGCCGCCTGTTCCCCAATCACCTGCTGCTCTGTGACCTGATGAACCGCCGCTTCTTTGAGAAATTCTCCGGCAGCGTGCATGCCAAGCTCGTCGCCGCGGGTGGCGCGTTCACGGCACGGCCCATACACCCCGAAGAGGTATTTACGCAGAACGGCTACCTGGAGATTGAACGGATACCCATGGTGCGCCGCGCGCTGGAGTTGGGCGCCTTCTGGTACCGGCTGGGCATCCCCGATTTTCTGTCAAGACTGCTGCTGAAGGTTTTTCTCAAGGACCTTGACGGTTACGCGGTTTACCGCTTCCAGGTTTAACGGCACAGTAAAGTCAGTTTTCCCCCAGTGCGTCTTTCACGCGATCGCTGGGGGTAATCCGTTCTTCCACGGGTACACCCGGTTTCTTCCGCTTGGCTGTCTTGGTTTTGGCGGGCGCCTTTGCCGATGACTTCTCTGCTTCCGCCGCTTTCCTGGCATCGGCAAATTTCCTGCCCAGCGCCGCCTTGGCCTCCGGCAGGCTTTCCGCCGATGGTTCGATGCGGCCTGCGCGCAGCAGGTAAATCGCGGCGTCGTCCAGACTTTCCTTTGCCATCGCCCCGTAGGCCAGGTCCACATAGCGTTGGGAAAGCGCTTGCAACCCGTTTGTGGCGGATTCGTTCCCGGGTTCCACAGACAGAATTTCCTGATACCTCTCATAGGCGTTGTTGCCCTTGGGAGACGTCAGGCGCAATGCGGCCACGTCCGCGTCAGCCAGTGCCAGTAAATCCGCAACTTGCGCCGACGCAGCACCATCCTGGATCACCGGTTCGGCTGTCTCAGCTGAAACCGTCGCTTCCGTTGCCGGCACGGGCGCAGATACCTCGCCGGGACTTTCACCGGCATCATCATCATCGGATGCCAGGAAAAATCCCACTCCGATCAGTGTCGCCACGACCGCGCCGATAATCGCCACGTTTCTCCTGCCAGTCCGGCTTGTCGGCGACGCGACGCGTTCCGTTTTCACGGCAGGCGGTTGGCGGGG
>CAYMXG010000164.1:0-5721 GCA_964394115.1 uncultured Enterobacteriaceae bacterium
CTGGGCGCCTTCCGGTATCAGGCCTTCAATGGAAACGGTGTCATGGGACGTCATGTTCTGCCATTGGACTGAATCGCCGGGCTGGATATAAAGAATGTCCGGGGCAAATATACGTGTCTGCGCATTAATAAGATGATTTTCCTGCGCGGTAACGGTCACTGAGGAAAGCGCCAGAAGTAGCGCCGCAACCAGCGAAAAGAAAGTAGAAGGCTTCATTTAAATGGGTCTCCCGCGTGAAATGTGAATTATCGGATTGACTTCAGTCTGGGTGTGTCGCCGGCGGACCCCACCCGGAATTAGGGGCGGAAATTAAAGAGGTTATCGCCGTTCGTGTCAACAAATCTCATTACCTCTTTCCAATGAAGTACTGCGGCAACACCTATGACACCAGGGATGGGTACGGGTTCCGGACTACCCTGCGCTTATTCGCACATTCACTTTTCCGCGCAGTATTCACCAGCCGGAAATGAAAGAGTCCCCGGCGCCTGCAATGGCGCCGGGGACCCGAATATAACAACCTAATTCAGCTTTGCAGCTGAGCCAGGCTTACGGCAGGCTGAACACCATCAAGGTGCCGCCATTACGGGACTGCGTCAGCAGCTTGCGATAGCCACCGACCGCACCCAGCGCCGCAGTATCAGGCGCTGCCGCGAGGCCCGGGATGGCAACCACGGCACCGGCCCAACCGCCAATACCCGTCAACACGCCGACATACTGCTTGTCCTTGTGCTTCCAGGAATTGAAGTTGCCGATGATGCCCGAGGGAGCCTTGAACTTCCACAGCAACTGGCCACTCTTGGCATCCACTGCCTTGGCCCACGCATCCAAAGTGCCGTAGAACACTACGTCACCGGCCGTGGCAAGCACACCGCTCCATACGGACCACTGCTCCGGAATCGACCAGACAATCTTACCCTTGTCGGCGTCCCAGGCAATCATGTTGCCCATATTCTCGGTGCCATCCTTCATCACTGCGCCCGCCGGATACATCGTCAGGTTCGCATTCACGAACGCCTGACCGGAGACATAGTGATTACCACCTGCCGCGTAGCTGACCGGTTCATAGGTCATGCAGACGTGGTTGGTGGGGACATAGAACAGACCAGTCTTCGGGCTATATGCCGAAGGCTGCTCGTCCTTGGTACCCAGAGCGGCGGGGCAGACGTCCTTGGAGACGGTGTCCTCACCGTTGAAGTCGGTGCTGTACTGATTCACGACCTGCGGATACCCAGTCTTCATGTCCACATGCGTGGCCCAGTTGACCGCCGGGTCATACTTCTCAGCAACCAACACCTCACCCGTGTGGCGGTTCAGCGTGTAGCCGAAACCGTTACGGTCGAAGTGAACCAGCGCCGGGGTGTCCTTGCCCTTCACTTTCATGTCGGCCAGGATCATCTCATTGACGCCGTCAAAGTCCCACTCATCGTGCGGGGTCATCTGGTACACCCAGGCGACCATGCCCGTGTCGATGTCGCGGGCCCAGATGCTCATGGACCACTTGTTATCGCCCGGACGCACAACCGGGTTCCAGGTGCCGGGATTGCCGTTACCGTAATACATCAGGTTCTTGCCAAAATCCGCCGGCCACCAACCCCAGACTGAGCCGCCGCCCTGCTTCCACTGATCACCGCGCTTGCTGCACTCGCGCTTGCCCTGATCATTGGCACGCAGTTCGTTCTTGTCCCAGTCACCCTCGGCGCACCAGGTGCGCAAGGACGAATCCTTGCCAACCGGCTTGCCCATGGACATGGACTTGTTTGGGTCAAGAATGACGTCGCTGTCCGGGCCCATGCTGAAGCCGCGCCACGCCAGCTTGCCGTCCTTCACATTGAAAGCGGCAATCCAGCAACGCACGCCGAACTCGGCGCCGGAACAACCCGTGAAGACCTTGTCCTTGATGACCTGCGGGGCATTGGTCGTGGTGTTTCCAGCCTTCGGACCGTAACCGATGTCACGACCGTTCTCGGCCTTCCAAACCACCTTGCCGTCCTTCGCATTCAGCGCCACCAACAGCGTGTCCGCCTGTTGCAGAAAGATCTTGCCATCAGCATAACCCAGACCACGATTGACGATGTCGCAACACATTACTGGTACGGTCTCCTTCTCATTCTGCTGTGGCTCGAAGGCCCAGGTAATGGTCAGGTCGTCCAGATTGATGGCGAAAACGTCGTTGGGGAAAGAAGAATGAATGTAAAGGTGATCACTGCCCAACCCGGTTGCGCTGCCGGGCAGAACCAATGGACCACCTTCATGACCTTGCAGACGTCCGGTAGAAAACGTCCACGCAGTCACAATGCTCTTGGCGTTCTTATTGTTGATTTGATCCAACGCTGAGTAACGCCAATTCATGTAATTGCCGCCTGGGTACGCCCAGTAGTTCGGATTCTCAGTCAGCTTCTTGACTCCATCATTAGCGGAAGCGGACAGAGGAACTGCCAGGGCCAGAGCGGCAATCATCCATTTAGACAATTTACGCATGACCTCCTCCTCGTTCTAGTTGGTTAACCAAACTGATCTCTGAAAAGCACATAGCCTTCCCCCGGCTCGAGATCAAAAGCCGGGCAAAGGTGAAAACGAAAACGGTTCGGGTACTGCGCCCGCGGAATTGCGGCGCAAAGCGGCGACAGGAATGGACGTAATGGTCATCAACTCGATTTTTCTATTTTTGAGCGACCCAGGAAACGTGCTTATTCTGCACTTTGGCTGGCCGGAAGTGAACACCGCAGGTTACGTTCCCCTGACCAGAATTATTTTGCTCCGTGACCCGCCCCCGGGACCGGAACTACTCTTCTTATATCCCACTATAAATCACCTGCAAGCGCTTGGAGTCTAGGAAATTTCCCGAGGGGACGCAAGGCAAATTCCCGTAAAAACACGTACTTAAAACGTGCAGCCGCACGCTTGGGATTTTAAGTAACTGTTTCAGCAAGTTACTCTATTGTCATAAGGTGTTTTCTACACTGGCAGTTTTGCCGGTTGCACCGGTCAAACCCGGCTGCCTCGATACCGTCAATGGAAAGGGCACTTCGTATTGGCCCGCCAGTCCTATAATGGCCAGCATAGACATTCACGCCGCGACCATTGAAGGTCCGCATCAGCGCCGAACCCGGCCGGAGTGCAACCCATGAAACAAGCCTTCTCCCTGCCCGCCCTGACCCTGGGAATCACAGTTTGGATGTGCCTGTCCGGGGCAAACTCCGCGTACGCCGACGTTGCCCCCTCAGATTGGCGTGAACAGACTTCGGAATCGTTGTGGCTGGAGCAAATCCGTCCGGCCTTTTTTGCTGACCGTGAAATCCTCGACGGTGCCGGTCACGACCTGATTACGCTCAAGGCTCCATATCGCGCTGAAGACGCTGCAGTGGTTCCGATATCCCTGCACATCAAGTCGCCTCAATCGCCGGACAGTTATGTCCAAAAAATCCACGTCTTTATCGACAAGAATCCGGTGCCACTGGTGGGAATATTTTCCCTTACTCCGGACAGTGGCCGCGCAGATATCGCGCTGCGGGTGCGAGTTGACGATTTCTCATTCGTTCGTGCCATCGCGGAAACCAGTGGCGGCAAACTCTACCTTGCCAAGAGTTTTGTGCGCGCCTCCGGAGCCTGTTCCGCTCCGCCGCCGAAAAGCATCGGCGACTCCATCGCAAACATGGGCGCGATGAAGATGAAAACCGTGGGGCAATTGATATTAGGCCAACCCAACCTGGTCCAGCTGATGATCAAACACCCCAATATCACCGGTCTCCAGCCAATGGAAATCGGATCCCGCGTGTTGCCTCCGGCTCACTTCCTCAGTCATGTGCAGGTTGATTATGCCGGCAGGCAAATCATGGCCGCCGACCTGACATTTTCCGTCAGCATGGATCCGAGCCTGCGATTCTTCTTCGTACCGAAAACCGATGGGATCCTGACAGTGGAAGCGTCTGACACTCAAAATAACAGCTGGGTGTCAAAGCATGCCATTGGCGGCAAAGACGGCTAGCGGCTGGATTCAGCCGCACTCCTGACAAGTCCATCCTGGACTTGTTTCACGGCAGTTTCAGTGCTCCACCTTTGTCGCCGGTGTTGGCGTAACAGCGCGGACCATCGGGCAGGTCACAGCCGCCTCTTTCCGAATCTTCTTGAGGGCAGAAAACAAAACCTGCCCTTTTTTGGAATCCCGGAACACCGCCCCTTTGTCAGCCGGCACATCCCTGTATCGCTCAACCGTTATGGCATCCTCATACTCTTCCGCGGTCATTCCGGCCTGGATGAAATCGGCCCGACATGAACACGTATATAAATTCCCCGGCGTATGGCCACCATTTTCGTCCATGCAATTTGCCACCATGGTGAAGGATGTCCGGCTGGAATAATCTCCCGCATAAACCGGCATGGTGATAAACACAAGCAATGACATCACAAAAATCCGCATTTCCTGCACTCCTGCATTGAGACAATTTCCGGATGTCTAAACTAGCATGACGGATGCGATTGGCAAAATTCTCTTACCCGGAACTGCGCGCTCGCGCCCCCGCAACGTTGTTCCCCGCTTGCACATCGACCAACATTTGCACGACCCGATCTGCGGTGCCCTGATTGCCGTCAAATACCCGCCGCGCGCCTTCACCCATTGCATGCCGCAGGTTGGCGTCGCCAAGCAGTTCCACGACACGCGCTGCGATTTCCTCAGCGCCCGCGACGACATAAACCGCACTGGCCTGTGCGAGCAATAACATCACCTCGGTAAAATTGAAGGTGTGCGGCCCGGTCAACAGGGGCACCCCAAGGCTTGCGGGCTCGAGCAGATTGTGGCCGCCGGCCGCGACCAGACTGCCACCCACGAAGGCCACATCCGAACAGGCGTAGTACTGCAGCAACTCTCCCAGGGAATCGAGCAAAAACACCTTGCAGTCCACCGCCGGCGGCCGGCGTTCGGAACGACGGGTCAGCGCAAAACCCGCCGCGCTGCATAATTCCGCCACGTGTCCAAAGCGTTCGGGATGGCGCGGCGCCAGCAACAGCAGGCACTGCGGAAATGTCCGGAGCACAATCCTGAAAGCGTGCAAAAGGATTATCTCTTCGCCTTCGTGAGTGCTGGCGGCAGCCCAGATCAGCCGATCATTTGAAAACGCGCGCCGCAGCGCCTGGCCTTGCTCACTGACACTGCGGGAAATCTGGATGTCGAATTTCAGATTGCCGAAGACGCCCAACTTCCCAGCAGGAACGCCCAGCTGCTGAAACCGATCGGCGTCGATTTGCGTCTGGGCGGCCACGAAGGTGACCCGGCCCAGGGCATCGGCTGTCAAGCGCGCAAAGCGCGTGTAGCCTGAAAATGAACCGGGGGATATGCGCGCGTTTACCATTACCAGGGGAATACCTGCATGGTGACAGGCCGCATAGAAATTGGGCCAAATCTCAGTTTCCATGACCAGCACCATGCACGGCCGCGCCCGGGAGAGGAAGCGGCCCACGGCCCAGGGCAAGTCATACGGAAAATACGCGTGTTCGATCTCGGGATTAAATCTGGCGGACACCATTTCTGCGCCAGTGGGTGTAACCGTCGTCACCAGAAAGCGCGTCCCCGGAAAGGCAATGCGCAGGCGCTTGATTAACGGCCCGGCCGATAGCACCTCGCCAACGGATACAGCATGAATGCAAATTAACGGCGCCGCGGTTTCAGCCACGGTTGTGCTGCCAAACCGTTCCCACCAGCGCTCCAGGTAGGCAGGATTCCGC
>CAYMXG010000165.1:0-5702 GCA_964394115.1 uncultured Enterobacteriaceae bacterium
GACTATGACCTGCTGAACCTGCGCGCCGGGTTTGACTGGAATGACTGGGGATTCAACTTCTACATCCAGAACCTGACGGATGAGGAGTACTACACCGGAACGCAGGAGAACTTCGGTATCAGCGGCATCCGCCTGAAGCCGCACCCGCGTTTCTTCGGCGGCAGCGTCAGCTACAGCTTCGGCGGGATTTAAGCCGTCGCAATTGTAATTTAAACCCCTGGTTCGCCCAATGGTGAACCAGGGGTTTTGTTTTACTCAATCCACAAATCCCGCTCGACGTCCTTCCAGAACTCCATGGTCATCTGGCTGTGAATGAACAGCCCCATGTAGTAGGGATCCACCTTCTTGTATTCCTCATAGGGCCCGGTGTAATCGGCGCGGCGTTTTTTGTATGCCTCGTAGTTCGCGAAGCTGTCGTACTCCCACAGGATGAAGCGCCGGTTGCTTTCGGAACCGGCGGCATGCTTTTCGAAGTAGCGCACGCTTTTCCATTCCTTGAACAGATCCCTGTGCTCGTTGACAAAGGTCAGCCAGCCACGCATGGCCCTGTCATGTTCCGCTTCCTTGCCTTCGGCCACCTGCCAGCTCTCGTATTCAAAGATCGCCATGGGAACCCCCTTTGCCAAGCTGCCCAAACTCGCCGCCATATTTCAGCATGGCGGCGCGCAATTGCGGATCGGAGATGGCGGTCTCCGTGGAGGGCAACCCTGCCATGCTGCCCTCTGCGGCAAGCATTGCGCCACCGGCCGCCGCGGCGGCACATAACAGGTCCCGTCGCTTGAGCCAGCGGGGGAGTCCGGCTTGCGTACTTGAGGTTCGGTCTTTCATGCGATCATGTCTCCATTGTGATTTTGAGCGGATAATAAGCCCGCACATTTTGAAACATCTGAAAAGCCGATTTCTGTGTAGGATTGTCATTCCGGCGCAGGCCGGAATCCAGTCAAAAACACTGGGCCCCGGCCCCCGTGTCGTAGCACGGGGCAGGCTTCGCCGGGGTGACGTAATGCTGACTTAATCAGAACGTCTTCTGGAACTCTAGTTTGCGGAGCCATTTATGGCAAAGAAAATGAATTCCCGCTTCGGGCACAGATTGGTACTCGTCCTGGCCGCGGGAATATTGTGCAGTGCAGCCGGGTTGACTCATGCGGGTGGAGAGGCTCCCACACCGCCTGCGGCGCCAATCACGGAGCAGTACACCATGCTGTATTACAAGGACATTGCCGCCGCGCGCCGTTTTTACGGGGACATACTGGGCCTGCATCCCACTTACAACGACGAATGGGTAACGCTGTACCAGGTGGTACCGGGTGCATTGCTGGGTATCGTGCAGGAGGGGGGCACGGCCTTCCATCCAGCGCGCAGCGAGAATTCAGTGATGCTGAGCCTGGTGACCGGGGACGTCGACCGATGGCATGCGCGCATGCAGGAGCATCCAGACATCCCCATGGTCAAGGCGCCCTACGATCATGCCAAGGTTCCCATCCGCGCCATGCTGGTCAGGGATCCCGGCGGGTATACGGTGGAATTCTTTCAGTGGCTCAAGAAATGACAGGGACCCGGCAAGTGACAGAGTCAGGGGAAACCGGAGAGGAGGCTGCAGCAATCACGGAAACGCCCAGGCCGAAACCATTTTTTGCGGCCTTCGGCGAGTGCATGATCGAGATCACGGAACGCGGCGGGATCATAAAGCAGGGATTTGGCGGTGATTCGCTGAATACGCTGCTGTACCTGGCGCGGTTGCTGCCACAATACCGCGGCCGGCTTTATTACCTGACCGGCCTGGGTACGGATCCCTTCAGCGCCAATATGCTCAAAAGCTGGCAAAACGAGGGACTGTGTGTGGACCTGGTGGAGCAATTGCCGGCGGAACTTCCCGGACTCTATTATGTTCGCACCGATGCCGGCGGTGAGCGTCAGTTTTTTTATTGGCGGGAACAGTCGGCGGTGCGCAAGATTTTTACCCCGGCCTTTCACACCAAGGCAGTGCGCGCCCTGAAGTCGACCCAGGCGTTTTATTTCACCGGCATCTCCCTGGCCATTCTCAGCAATACCGGGCGCCGCCGCCTGTTGTCCCTGGTGGAAAAGCTGCGACGCCGCGGTGCGCGCATCATATTTGACAGCAATTACCGCGCGCACCTGTGGGCCTCCGCGGACGAGGCGCGCAATAGCATTGGCGACGCCCTGCCGCTCGTGGACATGGCACTGGTATCGTTCAGCGATGAGCAACAATTGCATGGCGATACCGATCCGGCGGCAGTTTGCCGGCGCCTGGCGCAAAACGGTATCGGTGAAGTGGTGGTAAAAAACGGCGGCGAACCCTGCCATGTGGCCCTGGCCGGGGAGGTGGAGGAATTTCCGCTGACGGTGCGCGCCAAGCCCATTGATACAACCGCGGCTGGGGACGCCTTCAACGCCGCCTACCTGGCAGCGCGCATGCACGGGCAACCCACGCGGCGTGCCGTGACCCTCGGCAATCTGGTCTCGAGCCAGGTGGTGCAGTATCCGGGCGCGATCATCCCGGTGGAAAAAATGCCCGCCTTTGAGGACCTGACGTGACTCAAAGCGGCGTCGCTCCCGGTCCTAAGGGACGGGAGCAATGGTCGTCGCGCCTGGGCTTCTTGTTCGCCACGCTCGGCTCCGCCATCGGCCTTGGCAATTTATGGCGCTTTCCGTACATGGCCGGGGAGAACGGCGGCGGGGCCTTCGTCATCGTGTATTTCCTGTTTGCTTTCGTCATCTGCGCGCCGCTGATCATGTCCGAGCTGGCGCTGGGCCGGCGCACCCAGCGCAGCCCGGTGGGAGCGCTGCAGGCATTGTGCGAGGAGGTCCGCTGCTCGCGTTTCTGGCACCTCATCGGCTGGATCAGCGTCCTCAATCCCTTGCTGGCGCTGTGCTTCTATTCCGTGGTCGCCGGTTGGTCGCTGGCTTACATTGCCAAGGCCGCCGCCGGTGCATTTTCCGGCATTGCACCGGACGCCGCTGCATCGATGTTTGCGGACCTGTTGGCGTCCCCCGGGGAATTGTTTTTCTGGTACACGCTGTACCTGGGCGCCAATGTCTACGTGATCAGCCGCGGCATCCGGCGCGGCATTGAGTTCGTCAACAATTTCATGCTGCCGTCACTGTTTGTCATCCTGGTTATCCTGGCCATCTACGCGCACATAAATGGCGACCCGGTGCGGGCGTGGAAATTCCTGTTTGCGCCGGATTTCTCCAAGCTCACCGGGCAGATGCTGTTGATGGCGCTGGGCCAGGCATTGTTTTCGGTGTCCGTGGCGACCGGGGCCTTGTTGACCTACGGCTCGCACATGACGCGCGACGTCAATGTCCTCAGTTCGTCATGGATTATTGCCGGCGCCAATCTGCTTTCCGCGCTGCTCGCGGGGCTGGCGATATTCCCCGTGGTCTTCGGCTCCGGTCTTGACCCGGCGGGCGGCCCGGGGCTGATGTTCGTGACCTTGCCGCTGGCGCTCGGGTCGATGCCGGGGAGTTACCTGTTCGGTCTGGCGTTCTTCATACTGGTTTTTTTCGCGGCGTTCACTTCCTCAGTGGGCATGTTCGAGCCGTTCGTGGGCTGGGCGGTGGAACTGGGACGCTGGTCGCGTGCCCGGGTTGCGATATGGACCGGCATCGGGGTCTGGCTCGTCGGTGTCACCGCGGTGCTGTCGTTCAATATCTGGGAGGATTTTCATCCGCTGAAATTCATCCCGGTGCTGGCGGAACGCAATTTTTTCGGCATCCTGGATTACACGGTTTCCAATGTGTTTCTGCCGCTGAATGCACTCCTGCTCGCGCTGTTCGTGGGCTGGGTCTATTCGCGCAGCCGGTTGCGGGAGGAGATCGGTGTCCGGAGTCCGCTTGGATTCCGTCTTTGGACCTTTGGTGTGCGTTACCTGGCGCCGGTGGCGCTCGGCAGTGTGCTGATTTACTCCCTTGTGGGATGAAACGTACCGGCAATCGCAGTACTCCCGTACTCCGGGACGGTTCGTTACTTCAGTAGCGGGCACGCCGTAAATACGTCCATGTAGGCTCGAAGCGCCGCATCCATGCGGCTTACGTCCCGCCACTGAAGTAACGAACCCTCCCTCATGTGCCCGCGTTCGACGCCATGGGCGGGGTCGCAGACCTCAATATTCGTTGTAGGGCCGGCTTTAGCCGGCCGCTGCACCCCGGCGGGCTCAAGCCCGCCCTACATTACATGTTCGCCCGTCCGGAGAACCTGCCCCCGGCTAACGCTTGGCGAGTAACTTCTGTGAAAGCGCTGGCCCGCGCCCCGGCACGCTCCAGGGACAGACCTGGATGCAGATCCCGCAGCCGAAGGTCTTGACGAAGTAGGGGACGCAGCGGTCAAAGTCCACGTACCATTTTTCCACGCCGCGCACGAGATGCTTGTTGTCACTGATGGCCTCCGCCGGGCAGTCCAGCGTGCAGCGCTGGCAGTTCAGGCACAGATCGTCCACGGCAATGTCCACGGGACCATCCAGCGTCATCGGTAAATCAGTCAGCACCGTGGCGAGGCGGAAGTTGGCGCCCAGTTCCCGATTGATCAATGAACCGTGTTTCCCCAATTCCCCAATGCCGCTCTCAATGGCCTGGGGGATGTGCAGCACGTCTGAGCTCTCGCTGTAGGCGCAGGCAGGCCAGCCCAACGCACGAATATGTCCGGCCACTCTCACGGCGATCTTTCCGATTTCAATATAGCAACGCATGGTCTCGATGCCGCCGCGCGGCTGCGTGACCTGCTCCATCTCCTGGTAGTCCATGGGGAAGGCGATGGAAATCGCGTATTTGAACCGGGTTTCGTAGCCCTCATACAATGCCTTGTCGGTGACGCGGGAAATGCCCACGGCGCCAGCGCCCAGCATCAATGTGAGGCCTTTGATTTCGGCGGCCATGACCGCTTCATCTCGCACCGGAGTGCGTATCGGATTTACCGGCCCGTTGCCCCTGCGTAGTACCCAGCGCGAGACGACTCCGGGCCAGAACAGCCGGAACGGCATCGTCATCAGGAAGAACAACTCCAGCAATTCCCACTCCAGGCGGCGCAGGCCCGAACCATGAAACACCGGCCGGGCCTGGCGTGCATTGGTTTCACCGAGGCCGTTGAGGAGATTGCCGGAGGTGGGCGCAGCGCGATAGGCAAAGGCGTATTGCGCCGGTGGGAATTCCTTTTTCATTTTCTATTATTTGCGTCGAACAGTTCTTCCATGTACAGCACGCGCCCGTCGCGTTCGGCCGCGCGCAATTGCTCCCGCAGCCGCCCGCCCAGTGTGAACCAGAGCCAGAGGAATCGCGCACTGCTGCCGAGGATGCGCAGGTCGCGCCACCAGCGCGTCAGTAACGACGCCTCTCCCAGGTAATAACGGGATTCAAACGACGCGGGTTTAGCCATTGCCATCAACCTGTGTAATCGGAAAGCCGGGTGCCATCCACACCGGGAATGCGCTTGCGCTCAAACTCCGCCATGCGGTGGAAGGGTTTGGTGGCATCAATGAGCAGGCGTCCCCAGTGATCCTTGTGCGGATCGCGATAAAAACCCGGCATGTCATGCAGGATTTCGGCGCGCTGGTCGGCGCGACCGCGGGTGAGGAAGGCCCACCAGACGTCATTCAGATTGTAGAGGTCCACATCCTCATCCACCACCATACAGGTCTTGCTGTAATCATGGTTGGCATCCACGGCGGCCCGCAACACCTCGCGGG
>CAYMXG010000166.1:0-5702 GCA_964394115.1 uncultured Enterobacteriaceae bacterium
GCGAATGCCCTCCGCCGTCTTCACGCGGCCGTAGATGTGCAGGATCATCGCGCGCAGTTCCAGCTTGTTGCGCGATTGCTCGTATAGCTCGTCCACCGGCGGCAGCAGCACCTCGGAACCTTCGATCAGCGTCTCCACCACTGTCGGGCGGAGTTCCGGCTGTCCCAGGTTTTCCACCACCGGCGCGCCAAGCAGCGGATTATGCAGATACCGCGCCGCCTCGATGGCCTTGCGCCGAACCTCCAGGTTTTCGTCCTTCAACAGCGGCATGATGAGACCATCCAGGGAGGAGGCACCAATCTTGCCCAGTGTTTCCGCGACAAACGCTCGCTGCGCCGGGTCTGCGCCGGACGTGAGTTGCTCCAGGTTGCGCGCCGCGTTGTCGAGACCTTCCGCACCACCATGCCGGGCCAGTCCCACGAGGGCGCCCTGTGCAATCCGCGCATCCGCGTGCGCAACATATCCCTGCAACATGGTCACACAGTCACTGCCCGCGGCCCGTGCCACGGACGGCAGCAGCGCCGCCACCACCACGGGGTCTGACTCCTGCTGAAGGGCCTGCTGCAGGGTGGCGAGTTCGGTGGGTCCTGCCTGGTGCTGGAATGCCGCCGCAGCCCGCGCCCTGACCCCGGCATCGGCATGGCGGAGCGCCGCCGCCAGTGCCGGCTTGAATTCATCGCGCGGCTGCCGGTCCAGCAGATCCAGCCCGCACATGGCCGTGCGCGGATCCGGGTCTGCCAGCATGTTGACCAGCATCTGTGCCGTGCCCGCATCGTTCAACGGCAACTCCACGCCGGAAATGGCGCGCTCGCTCAACATCTGTTTCAGGTTGGCGCTGTACGCCTTCGCGGCACGACGCGCGATCAGAATGATGATGACGAGAATGCCGGTGGTCACCGCGGCAATGTTCGCGGCCTGGGCGCCGAACAGATGGATCAAGGCCAGCAGCGACAGGCCAGACAGCCCGCCCAGCACCGGCGACAGTACCGTACCCGACAGCGCCAGTACCCGGTCCTGGACGATGGGCGGCAGCGAACGGACCAGGGTGAACTGGGCCACGTCGCTGACATTCATCATGATCGTGTACTGCACAAATTTGGCGCCGGCCATGCAACTGAAAACGAATGCGGGGGCAAGGCCCATCCACGTGCTGGCGACAAAAGCGAGCAACATCAGGACCAACAGCGACGGCCCCAGCACCAGGCATCCGCCGATGCCGAATACGCGCATCAGGCGCGACGAGGCGAGCATCTGCACCACCGACGACACCACCGAGGCAATGGCGAAAAAGGTACCCAGGAACGCGGCCATGGCCTCCGGGTTCGACAGGTACTGTTCGGTCTGGGAATAAAAAGCGTTGTTGACGAACTCCAGGTTGAATTCGGAAAAAGCTTCGATGCCAAGGATGCACAGTACCAGCGGGTTCCGGATCAACGCCTTGATTGATACCGCTGCGCCGCCGTCCCCATCCCCGTCTGTTTCCTGCACGTCGCCGGACTCCACGCGCGTCCTGTAGGCATGCGTGGCGTAGTAAAACAACGCCAGCACGATGGCGCTGATCCCCGCCGCCACCAGCAGCAGGTTCTCGACCCCGGAGTATCCGACCATCACGCCGATCAGCAGGCCGGCGGGGACACCGGCCATGTCGGATCCCGTGGAGATGGGCCCGAATACCCGTTTGGCCTGGCGCAGGTTGAACATACGGTTGACAAAGGAGTGGATGAGCAACGCCGCGAACGCCACGTCCAGGTAGTACCACACCGCAAACGCGAGGCTCGGCCAGCGCAGCCCGTCCCCTGCGAGCAGGAAGCGGAATACCACCGGCATGACCACGAACAGCGACGCAAAAATCAGGAACTGGCGCGAGAACGGCAGCCAGCGGGTCAACTTGATGTACACCAGGCCGGAAAGCGGAATCAACACCGCGCTGGCGATGCTGATGATGGGCAACTGGGCGGCGTCGTAATACTGCAGGAACAGGGTGTTGGCGGCGGTCCAGTTCAACATCTGGGCGAATCCCCAGGTGAATGAAATGGCGAAGCAAAGCACCGCCGGACGTAACTCGTCGGGTTCCAGGTTAAGCCATTGAAGTACTACTTTCCGCTGAAGCCAGTGCAAGGGGGATTGATGCCCTCAGGATCGGCGAGTGTCAGTGCAGACACCGGCACGAGGCTCCCTTAGTTTTTATGCGCGTCAGTGTGCGCTGCGCCGTAGTTCTGGTCAACAAACCACGGTGTGGACGCCGCGAATCGCATGTAATTCGCCGGGAAAAGAAAACGGCCGGCGGGGAACCCGCCGGCCGACATCGAAATCGCGCGGTCAGAGCGTCACAGTCATTGACTTTTCCAGCTCCTGGTCAAATCTTGCTCATGATCCCCGACGCCGAACTGACAGTGCATCCGCTTGCCGCCGGTTCCACTTCCAATGCCGTGACCTTGCCGTCTGCAACTACCATCGCAAAGCGCTGGCCGCGGATACCCATGCCGAATCCCGTTGCATCCAGTTCCAGTCCCAGCGCCTTCGTATACTCGGCATTGCCGTCGGCAAGCATGGTGACCTTGCCGTCGGCGCCGACGGACTTGCCCCAGGCATCCATCACGAACACGTCATTCACCGAGAGACATGCCACGGTGTTGACGCCCTTGGTCCGGAACGTATCGGCCTGTTGCACGAAGCCGGGAAGATGCTGTTTGGTGCAGGTGGGGGTGAACGCGCCGGGCACCGAGAACACCACGACCTTCCTGCCCTTGAACAATTCATCGGTGGTCAATGCCCCGGGGCCATCGGCCTTCATGACCGTGAATTTACCTGCGGGAACCTTGTCGCCTACTTTTATAGTCATTGTCAGATCTCCTTATGCGGGTGTGACGGACAGCGGACCTGATTATGCCACGAAGGTGCGATTCAATCCCGTCGCCGCCAGTTGGCAAGATAGGTCAGAACCTCAGCTTTACCGACAACGTCGCCATACTTGCTGTCGATATCGAAGAGATTCGCCGCATGGGGCTCAGGATGGCGATCACCGACACACTCGCGGACCACAATGACGCGGAAACCATGTTGGACCGCATCCACGGCCGAGGCCCGGACGCAGCCACTGGTGGAACAGCCCACCAGGATCACCGTGTCCACCTGGGCCGCGGTCAGCGTCGCCGCCAGGCTGGTGCCGAAAAAGGCGCTGGCATACTGCTTGGTGAACCGGGGCTCCCCGGCTACCGGCCGCACCTCGGCGCAGGTCTCCGCCAGCGGATTGCCGGGCACCATCATTTTCAATGCCGGCACCTTCTTCAGCCAGATGCCGCCGTCGAGAAACTCGCCGGGCGTGTAGTAAATATTGGTATGCATGACCGGGATGCCGGCGTTGCGGGCGGCGGTAAGAACATCAACGGTTTGCCGCACGGCTTCAATCACGTCCGGGGCGTACAAGGGCGAGCCCTCGGTGGTGTAGGCGCGGACGAAATCAACACACAACAGGGCCGGCCGGACGCCGAAACCACTGCGGTTATCGAACACGCCGGCATAGTTCTTCTGCTTGCTGTCGGTCATGACTGACGGGACGGGGACAGATTCAGCTACCGCAAAAATCAACCTGTCAGGTCATCGACTTGCGGTATTCGTGATAGTAGCTGATGACCTTCTTCACGTAATTCTGCGTTTCCGTGTAAGGCGGGATCTTGTTGCCGTATTTCTTTACCGCGTTTTCGCCGGCGTTGTACGCGGCCAGCGCCAGTTGCACATTGTTGTTGAACATCAGCAGCAGATCGCGCAGATAGCGCGTGCCGCCACTGATGTTGTCGGAGGGGTTGCGGCGGTTGCTGACTCCGTAGCGCCGCGCCGTCTCCGGCATCAATTGCATCAGGCCCACGGCGCCGGCGCGGGACACCGCCTCCGGGTCATAGGCGGATTCGGCGGTTATGACTGCGTGCAGCAGGGAATGCGGGAGCTGGTAGCGCTCGGCGTACTGCTTGATGGTGGAGGTGAAGCGCGACCGGTTCTTCTCGAAGTCCTTGAGCGCAATCCGGCTCTTGGCCTCTTCCCAACCCTTCCAGGTCTTGACCAGGCGTTTGTAGCCGGTGTGCGCGGGCTTGTCCGTGAGGATGACGCGCCCGTGCTTGTCCACATACTTATATATGTCTGCATGGGCAGGCATTGCCGCCAGCAACAATGCCGCCAACATCAGCGTGACCCCGATTCCGTCACCGCTTTTCACGCGTTCTGCATTCTCCGTCGCGATGCCTACCTAAACCAACTTCTTCGACTATTATTGTAACCTATCATGATATAAGACTTTTTTTAACATTCCAACCGAAGGCCCGGAGGCGTGCCAGCCTAAAATACAGCGAAATACTTCCCCAACCCGCATGGCGATGCAACCATGGCCGCAGCCATCCTGTCCCCGATCCTTGACCAAGACCTCAAATTTGCGCTTCGCGGACCATTTTTCCACCCAATCATCCGTGTATCGCCGCCACCGGCCCGGTTATCCCCCGGCGTTGTTCGCATACCTTATTAATCAATGTCCGTACCGTGAACTGGCCTGGGACTGCGGCTGCGGTAATGGCCAGGCCGCGACGGATCTGGCCGCGCACTTCCGGCAGGTCCTGGCAACCGACCCCAGCCCGCAACAACTGGCTGAGGCCGAACCGCGGGCGAACATCATTTATCGCGTCGCCGCGGAATCCGATCCGCGCATCGAATCCGGCAGCGTGGACCTGGTGACCGCGGCGCAGGCGGCGCACTGGTTTGATGCGGCGCGTTTTCATGCCGAGGTGAGGCGGGTGCTGAAACCGGACGGTGTGCTTGCAGTCTGGACCTACGGCCTGCCACGCATCAATGCGGCAGTTGACACCTGTGTCGATGAATTTCACGGGCCCATCGTGGGACACTACTGGCCGCCGGAACGGGCACATGTGGATACCGGTTATCGCGACCTGCCATTCCCGTTTCCTGGCCTGGCCGTGCCGGAATTGATGCATGAAACTGAATGGACCCTGGATCAGTTACTACAACACCTGGGCACCTGGTCTGCGGTGAAATATTTTCGTGAACGGAATGGAACCAACCCCATCGACGTGATTCGCGGGCCGTTGCATGCGGCGTGGGGTGACGCGAACGCCGCGCGGCAGGTCCGCTGGCCCATCAGTCTGCGCGTGGGCAGAAAACCCCGCCACTGACCCCTGGCCATGCACCACGGCGAAGTCGCGTTTCAATTCTGCCCCCACTGCGGCGCCAGGCTGGAGCCGCGCCTGCTTGGCGGGCAGGAACGCAGGGTGTGCAACGCGGAAGGCTGCGGCTTTGTGCATTGGAATAACCCGGTGCCGGTGGTGGCGGCCATCGTCGAACACCATGGGGAAGTCGTGCTGGCGAATAATCATGGCTGGCCGGCGGACAAGTTCGGCCTCATCACCGGTTTTCTGGAAGCGGCCGAGACACCGGAAGCCGGAACCTTGCGCGAGGTCAAGGAGGAACTCGGGCTGATCGGCGAGATTGTGAGCCTGGTGGGTGTTTACCCGTTTTCGCGCATGAACCAGGTCATCATTGCCTTTCATGTGCAGGCCACCGGGACGATCCGGTTGGGAGAGGAATTACGCGCATGGAAACGCGTCGCGAAAAGCAAGCTGCGCCCGTGGGATTTCGGCACCGGGCTTGCGGTGCGCGACTGGCTGCGACAGCAGGGTCACGCTCCGTGAAGCGCCCCGCGC
>CAYMXG010000167.1:0-1530 GCA_964394115.1 uncultured Enterobacteriaceae bacterium
TCGGGATATTGGCCATGGCGCTGGTGTCATAGCCAAAATCGCCGTGATCCACTTTTGACCCGCCAACCTCCACCCAACTGTCGAACCCGCCGAGGTCAGGCTTGTTGGTCAGGATGCGCAAGGTGCCGGATTGGCAACTGTCGCCGAACAATGTGCCCTGGGGTCCGCGCAACGCTTCAAGGCGCTCAATATCGATCAACCTCGGGTCGGGATTACGGCCGGCGGCGGTGATGGGCTGTTCATCCAGGTACACGCAACTCGATGAACGCGCGCCATATTGCAGTCCGGAGGACGCGACACCACGAAAGACAATAGATGTGCCCGCCGGCTCGCGATTGCCGAAGGACAGGCCGGGGACATACTTGGCGTAATCATCGAAGCCTTTGAAATCGCGCTTGTCGATGTCGTCGCTGGAAAAGGCGGTGACGGAAAGGGGGATTTCCTGCAGGGATTCCGCACGCTTGGTCGCGGTGACTACGATCTCCTCAAGTCCGGCGTCCTGGGCACTGGCACCGTAACTCCCGGTCAGGGCTGCGGACACCGCCACCGCCAGCGCGCGGCGGGGACAGGGCAACAGGGATGGCTCGAATAATTGCTCACGCACATTCATTGGGTTGCCCTCTGAGGTCCAATCGGTGTTTATCGTACCCCATGTCATGGAATGTTGTCATTCCGCACTCAGGGGTTGCAGGATTACAACGTCATGAATTGACTCCCCGATCCGTTCAAATTAACCTCATTCGCGATTTATCCCGACGTAATTTCCGGAGCGACCTGTGGATATCGGTGAACCGCTAAAGGACCTGGGCCCGGTGGACGTTGCCCCACTAAGGGAGGCCATACTTGCGCTTGAACCCGCGGCATGGCTGGAGCAGACACAACGCCAGCAGGCGTACGACGTGCATCGGTACACCCAGTCCATCGTACTGGTATTTACCGATGGCTCGGGTTGGCCCGGCATCACGGTCACGAAGGAGCCCGGTTGGGATCGCCTGGCCGGAGTCGCGGTACCGGTCATGCACGACCTGATTGCCCGTTACTATCCCCCGGGTGGCACCATCATCCGCGCCATGGCGGCGAAGTTGCTGGCTGGTACGGTGATCAAGCCCCATAGCGACGCCCATCCGTCGTTCCATGGCAGCCATCGCATCCACATTCCCATCACCACCAGCTCGCGCGTGCGTTTCACCATCGACGGCCGGCCATTTCATCTGCAGGTGGGAAAGGCCTACGAGCTGAACAATCAGTTGATGCACAGCGTCATGAACAAGGGCACCGAGGACCGGATAAATTTCATCTTCGATTACGTTCCCCCCAGTGTCCTGGGACGCGTGGTGGCGCCACAGCAAGCGGCCCAACCAACTGGTTCGGGCCCGGTTTGAGTTTGTCATTCCGAGCGCAGCGAGGAATCCGCCGTAGGCGTCCCGAACGCAGTGAGGGATCTTAACCCTACAGCAAGATCCCTCGTCGCTTCGCTCGACAATCTGTTCCAGACATTGTCTACCTCCTGCATCCATGCAGTCGTCCGTC
>CAYMXG010000167.1:1540-5695 GCA_964394115.1 uncultured Enterobacteriaceae bacterium
GCGAGGAATCCGCCGTAGGCGTCCCGAACGCAGTCAGGGATCTATACACTTCAGCAAGATCCCTCCTTGCTGCGCTCGTTCGGGATGACGAATTGTGACACTGCCAACTGGCCTGATTAACATTTGACCACCCTGATTGCTTCCTCAGTTGTGCGCGGCAGCCACCAGGGACAAAGTTCCGGTGGGGTCTACCTGATTGATCTGGAAACCCGGCAGGTACGGCAGACCATTGACTGGAATTCACAGGACATCGATTGGCAGGGCCGGGGTTGGGATCGGGGCCTGCGCGGAATCGCCTTCGACGGAGACCTGGTATACATCGCCGCCAGCGACGAGTTATTCGTATACACCCCCGGTTTCCAGCGGGTCGCCTCCTACCGGAATCCGTTTCTGAAGCATTGCCATGAGATCTGCCGCTGGGAGCGGCGCCTGTTCCTGACTTCCACCGGGTTTGACTCCATCCTGGGGTTCGATTTGGATCACAAGCGGTTTGCGTGGGGCCTGTATGTCGAACGCCACGGGGCAGCGTTTCGGGGCCGGCCTTTCAACCCCGGCGGGACCGCCGGCCCGGGGGCGAACAACCTGTTACACATTAATAATGTGTATTGCAGTGCCGAGGGCATGTACATCAGCGGCATGCGCACCGGGGCGTTGTTGCACTTCAACGGGCGCACCATTGCACCGCGGTCCACCTTGCCCCATGGCACCCACAATGTCCGCCCGTACCGGGATGGCATCCTGTTCAACGATACCGAGGCCGATGTGGTGCGGTTTGTTTCCCCCACCGAAGATCGGTTCTTCCCGGTGCCGCGTTATGACTCTACGGAACTGACCCACACCGACCTCGGCGATGAGCGCGTGGCGCGGCAGGCCTTCGGCCGGGGATTGTGTCTGCTGGCCGACGGGATCATCGCCGCCGGATCATCACCCTCCACCATCGCCGTGCACGACCTGAATCAGCACCGGACCACCCTCACCATCAACCTGACCAAGGACATTCGAAATGCGATCCATGGGTTAGAAGTCTGGCCGTTCTGATTCAGTTATGCGTTCGGTAATTTGTTTGAAGGCTGTATCGACGCCAGTACTTCCTTCAGCATTTCGAGATGCTGCTCATAATGCCGCCAGCGGCCGATGGCCTCGGCATTGATCGGACGGCGCACCTGCTCTGAACTGGCGGTGCGCACCGGGCGCTCGGTTTCGTGGAAGCGCAGGCAATTCTCCTCGAACGGCAGGCCGCAGAAATCCAGCAGCCGCCGCACCTGGTTTTCGAAATCCCCCACCAGTTCCTCGTATTGCAGGGTCAACACGCGCCCGGGCAACACCTTGTGCCAGTGGTCCATCATCTTCCGGTACTGCAGGTAGTACTCGCCGATGTCGATCAGGTCATAGGTGAACGGTTGGCCACGGGCGAACAGTTGCCGGAAGCAACTGACACAGGTGTCCATCGGCTCGCGCCGCGCATCGATGATACGGGCGTTGGGCAGGATGAGGTTGATGAACCCCACATGCGGAAAGTTGTTCGGCATCTTGTCTATGAAGTGGGGCTTGCCCTGGCGGCGATGCAATTGCGCGTAGCGCAGGTAATCCTGGCCCAGGGCGCGCAAATGGGGTGCATCCAGCTCGCGCACGGCGGCGGGGTAGTTGATGCCATCGGCACGATTGAGATTCAGCGACGCGGCGACGCGGCCGATGTAGGGTAGCTCCGCGGTGCCTTCCACCTGGCTGTGGCTGGCCAGTATCTGCTCCAGCAGCGTGGAGCCGGAGCGCGGCAGGCCGACGATGAATATGGGCGCAGGGTCCGGGTCACCGACGAGCCTGCCCAACAGGTTCTCATTGAACACCTCCCGGATCGCATCATGGAGGATCTCGGTGCTGACCGGGTCATACCATTCATCTTCCCGGCGTTTGGCATTGCCGTCTGCGTAATAGCCCCATGCACGGGCATAATCCCCGCGATCCTCCCAGGCCTTGGCCAAAGCGAACAACATGTTCACCTCGGACAGGCGCGAGGATTTTTTCGCAGCCAGTGTTTCCTCCATGCTGGCAATCTCTTCGTCACTGAAGCGGTAGGTCTTCAGGTTCGCCAGGCTCCAGTAGATTTCACCGTTGTTGGGCCGCAGCCGGGAACTTTCCTTGTAGGCATTCACCGCCTCGTCCGTCTGGCCCACGGTTTTCAGGGTATGCGCGAGGCCCAGCCAGGCGCCGGCGTGGCGTGGGTTCAGTTCCAGCGCACGGCGGTAGGATGCGATGGCATCAAAGATGAGCCCGGCCGGTGCGAAAGTCCCGCCCAGCAGAAAATGGGTGCGGGGGTTGTCCGGCTCAATGGCGATGGCCGCGCGAAATGACTCGATCGCCTCCGCGAAGCGATCCTGCTCGCGCAGGATGAGGCCCTGGTCAACCCGGGCCGCGACAAAGTCCGGCGCCAGGACCAGCGCCCGCTGCAACAATTGCTCCGCTTCATCCGGGCGTTGGGTCTGCGCGGTGATGTTGGAAAGTAATCGCATCGCATCGACGTTGCCCGGGTTGAAGCGCAGCACCTGCCGGTACAATCGCTCGGCCTCGTCCAGTTTCCCTTCCTGGTGGGCGCGGGATCCGTAGGCCAGCGACTTGCGCTCCGGGGACAGCTCGAAGGATTGTTCGAACGCGGCATCGGCCTCCTTGCCGCGACCGATGTCGGCAAGTGCCCGGCCCAGGTTGAACCAGGCGCCCCCTGCGCCCGGGTCCAGGCGGGTGGCCTCCTGCAGCATCGGCACGGCCTCCGCCGCACGCCCGGTCTCGAGCAACACATGTCCCAGGTCCTCATGGGGCTTGGCGAAAGTGGGAGCGAGGGCGATGGCGCGGCGCAGGACCGTTTCACTGTCTGCGAACCGGCCCATTTTCACCAGCACCGCGCCGTGCAGGGCCATGAAGTTGACGTCCTGCGCATCGCGCGCCGTGGCCGAGCGGCATAGCGCCTCGGCAGCGGCGGTGTCGCCGGCGTTGACGAGCCGGATCACCTCATCGAACTGGGCGGTGGTTTTCGGGGTTGCGGACACGTGGATAACTCAGGCACCCGGGTGGGCGCGATTCGAGCCGCGCATGATCGCAGCATGACGTAACGACAGCCAGCCGGCTGTGCCCACGCACACGGTGACCACCAGGATGATAATCGTGGCCAGCGCATTGATATCCGGCGTGAGTCCCAGTTTTACCTTGGAGTAGATCACCATGGGCAGCGTACTGGCGCCGGGTCCGGAAACAAAGCTGGTGATGACCAAATCATCCAGCGACAGCGTGAAGGCCAGCAGCCAGCCGGAGAGCATGGCCGGCATCACCAGCGGCAGCGTGATGTCCAGGGTGACCCGGAAGGGGGTGCCGCCAAGATCCATCGCGGCCTCTTCCAGTGTGGCGTCCATGGCCGCGAGCCGGGATTGGACAATGACGGCCACGTAGGCCATGGAAAACGTGATGTGCGACAACGTGATGGTCAGTGCGCCCCGGCCGTTCGGCCAACCGACCAGGTCCTGCAGGCTCACGAACAACAACAACAGCGAAAGGCCGGTGATGATCTCCGGCATTACCAGCGGCGCGGCCACCATGCCGGTAAACAGGAACCGGCCGCGATAGCGCCCCATGCGTGTCAGCGCCAGTGCCGCCAGCGTACCCAGCACCGTGGCGGCAGTGGCGCTCATTACCGCCACACGCAGACTCAGCCACGCGGCGTCAATGATCTGTTCATTGTGCAGAAGCTCGCCGTACCAGCGCACGGAGAATCCGCCCCAGATGGAGACCAGGCGCGAGTCATTGAATGAGTACACCATGACCAGGATGATGGGCACGTACAGGAATGCGTAGCTGAAGGCCAAGACACTTATCAGGAACGTTGGATAACGGCGCCTCATTGCACACCCACCTGATCCCGGGCCTGAAAATGCTGGAATACCATGATCGGCAGCACCAGGATCAGCAGCAGCACCGTGGCCACCGCCGCCGACAGCGGCCAGTCACGATTGGAAAAGAACTCGTCATAGAGCGTGCGCCCGATCATCAGCGAGTCGAGGCCGCCGAGCAGCGACGGGATCACGAACTCGCCGATGGCCGGAATGAATACCAGCATGGAGCCGGCAATGATGCCGGGCAGTGACAGCGGCAGGGTGATGTCGCGAAACACCG
>CAYMXG010000168.1:0-5683 GCA_964394115.1 uncultured Enterobacteriaceae bacterium
AATCCGGGCTGCCGGTGTTGCGCAAGGATTTCATCATCGATCCGTGGCAGGTGTTCGAATCCCGCGCCCTGGGCGCCGACTGCATCCTGCTGATCATTGCCGCGCTGACGGACAGCGCGCTGTGCGAGTGCCGGGACGCAGCCCACGAGGCGGGACTCGACATCCTGGTGGAGGTCCACGACCGCGAGGAACTGGAGCGCGCGCTGGTGCTGCGCACGCCGCTGATCGGCATCAACAACCGCGATCTGCGCAGCTTTGAAACCCGGCTGGAAACGACTCTCGGCCTGCTGGCAGACATTCCCAAGGACCGCCTCGTGGTGACCGAAAGCGGTATCCACACCCGTGCAGACGTGGAACGCATGCGCAGTAAAGACGTGCATGCGTTCCTCGTGGGGGAGGCATGCATGCGCGCCCCCGATCCGGGCGGGAAGCTGAAGGAATTGTTCTTCTAAGGAAGGTCTGAATAAGACAATGCTCAAACGGGATTGTCATTCTGGCGCCGTCACCCCGGCGCAAGCCGGGGTCCAGTATTAATTTACTGGATGCCGCTCTTCACCGGCATGACGTTTCCGCCATGAACCCAATGCGGTCAATATCCGCTATGATTTCCCCCCGGCACAACCCGCGGCCCCAGACGTCATGCTCAAGGAAACCCTGAACGCCCAACAACCGCCCGGCGAACCCCGGCGGCGCTGCTTCACGGACCGTGACTCGGATCTCTACGTCTGGGTTGACGATGCCGAACAGGTGGTGCAGTTCCAGTTGTGCTACGACAAAGGACCGGAAGAAAAGGCATTCACCTGGTCCCGCGACCACGGCGTGGTCCAGCACGGGGTCGATGACGGTTCGCAAAGCGGCAGATTCACGATCAAAGGCACGCCCATCCTGACCGGTCGCGAACCTGTGGCAATCGCCTCATTGCCGGGATTCTTCCGCGAACATGGCCGCAAGCTTGAGCACGATCTCTACGCATTCGTGCTGGCGCGACTGAACGAGGCCGCCGGAAAGTAGCGTAACGGGGCTGAAGCGATTGCTTCGCCCATCTGACTTCGCCGCAGGCAATCGTCACAGGAGCAACCCGTGTATCTCTATCGAAAATTTCAGACGCAGGCGGAAATCGACACACAGTACGATTTGGGCGCGCTGCTTGCCGATCCCCAGGCGGTCTTCGACGGCTACGTGGCCTTGAGCAACGCGGCGCGCAAATCGCTGCAGTACAGGCTGGACCTCAGCTATGGTCCCACACTGGACGAAAGGCTCGATGTATTTCCTGCCGCGCAACCCGGGTCTCCGATACTGCTTTTCATTCATGGCGGGTATTGGCGTGCATTTTCACAGCGGGAATTCGCCTTCGTGGCCTCCGGCTTCGTGCCCCATGGCGTAACGGTCGCGCTTAGCAATTACTCCCTGTGCCCACAGGTCACCATCAACGAGATCACGCGCCAAAATCGTGCCGTGGTTGCCTGGTTGCGCGAGCACGGCCGGCGCTTCAACGGCGATCCGGGCAACATCTGGGTCATGGGTCATTCCGCCGGTGCCCAGCAGACCGCGATGCTGCTCAGTACTGACTGGCGCGGGGAATACGGGCTGCCCGGGGATGTAATCAAGGGCGGTTTCGCCATCAGCGGCGTATATGACCTTGAGCCGTTGCGCCATTCTTTTCTCCAGCCGACGCTGCAACTGGACGCGGACCTGATCCGGCGCCAAAGCCCAATCCACAATATCCCGCGCCGGGCGCCGCCGATGCAGGTGCACGTCGGGACGGGAGAACCGCAGGAGTTCATACGCCAGTCCCGGGAATACCAGCGCGCCTGGCGCAGCGCCGGACTGCCGGGCAGTCTTTACGTGCGTCCCGGCGTCGATCATTTCACCATCGTGCGCGACCTGGCCAGGCCCGGCAGCGTCTACTGCGCACGCATCTGCTCCGCCATGGGGTTGCGCGGAAGGCGCGGCAAGTCCGTCAGGGCTTGAACAGGTCCGCGTCTGCCACCAGGCGCTGCAACGCTGCGGACAACACCGCGTTGATTAGCGCTTCGTTCCCGGAGTCCGATGGCGGCTTCACAAACTCTTCCGTGCGTGTATCCCGGTATTCGCCGGTACGCGTCACCTCGCCCGACTGGCTGTTGGCGCGAATAATCGAGGTCACTTCGACGGTGCGCGTGACCTGCCCCTGCGTCACCTTGTAACCCAGTTGCGCCAACTCCACCTGCAGTTTGACACTGGACGTCCCGGCAGGCACGACACTGAAGCCACGCACCGCCAATGCCCTTGCCAACTCGGTGTGCATCCGCGCGGTCATGTCCTCTGCCATCGAGATGGTGGCCGTCTCGTACACGCCGCCCCGATAACCCACGATGGCATTGGGGCGGACATCGGTCACGGTGAGCGCCAAGGTCCTGGCCGCGCCATCCTGGGGCAGCGCCGCTGTATCCAGCGCCGGTTGCACGGAGATCACCTGCGGACTCAAGGCACACCCGGCCAGCAGGAGCGCTCCAGCCAGGGCGGACAGGATACGGTAGTGCATGCGACGCATTTGGGCTTACCTCCATTTGTGAAACGGCCTGCGGCCGTAATTTTTGAATTTCTCCATGACCACTGCCATTTCCTTCCCGGTCAGCAACACCGGCCGGCGCAGCTGTTGAGACAGCCAGTATTGGCGCGCGAGTTCCTCCACTTCCTGGGCCATGGCCAGCGCGGCGCCGAGATCTGAACCCAGTGCAATCTGGCCATGATTGGCAAGCAGGCAGGCCTGCCGGCCCCGTAACGCGCTCAACGCATGCCGCGACAGCGCCGCCGTGCCGAAGGTCGCATAAGGGGCGCAGCGGATGCAATCTCCGCCGGCGACAGCGATCATGTAATGGAATGCGGGAATGTCCCGGCGCGTGCAGGCGATGGCGGTGGCGAAGGCGGAATGCGCATGCACGACCGCGCCCACATCATTGCGCCGCGCCAGGATGTCGCAATGGAACCGCCACTCGCTGGACGGCGCGAGGCGACCCGAGGCCACCTCGCCCGCCGGATTCAATTGCACGATGTCGGCCGGGCGCAGTTCGGAATATGGAATACCGCTGGGTGTAATCAGCATGCCGCCCGGCACCCGCACACTGACATTGCCGGCGGTACCGACACCGAGTCCGAGACCGGCAAAGGATCGTACGGCGGTGATGATGCCGCGCCGGAGTGCAGGGTGTTTCATGGCCACAATATACTCCCACCATTGCGGTGGAATGAATCACGGCCACGGAAACCGGGGCCTGTGGCGCCGTACCTGCCCGGCCACACCAGTTTCAGACGTTAAAGCGAAACAACATTACATCGCCATCCGCGACCAGGTAATCCTTGCCCTCCAGACGCCACTTGCCGGCTTCCTTCGCGCCCTGCTCGCCATTGCCGCGCACATAGTCGTCGAACGCGATGACCTCGGCACGGATGAAGCCGTGCTCGAAATCGGTGTGGATGACACCGGCGGCTTGCGGGGCGGTGGCACCGGCGCGCACAGTCCAGGCACGAACTTCCTTGGGCCCGGCGGTGAAGAAGGTCTGCAGTCCGAGCAGGCGGTAGCCGGCGCGGATGATGCGATTCAATCCGGGCTCTGCGAGTCCCAGGTCGGCAAGGAATGCCTCCCGATCCGCTTCATCCAGTTCCGCTATTTCGGATTCGATGGCGGCGCATACCGGAATGACCTCGGAATGCTCGCCAGCGGCAAGTTCGCGCAATTTCGGCAACCACCGGCTGTCCTCCATCTCGCCCTCTTTCACATTGGCGATGTACAACGTCGGTTTCGCCGTCAGCAGGTGGAGGTCATACAACAGCGCACTTTGTACTGTGTCCAGCCCCATGCTGCGCACCGGGGCGCCCTGGTTCAGGTGCACCATCACCTGCTCCAGCAGTGCCGCCAACTGTTTGGCGTCCTTGTCACCGGCCTTCGCGGTCTTGCCGGCCTTGAGCAGGGCGCGATCCACCGTTTCCTGGTCGGCGAGGCAGAGTTCGGTATTGATGATCTCGATATCGCTTATGGGATCCACGCGGCCGGACACATGAGTGACGTTGTCGTCATCAAAACAGCGCAGCACCTGGGCAATGGCGTGAGTCTCACGAATATGCGCCAGGAACTTGTTGCCCAGCCCCTCGCCCTGTGACGCGCCGGCCACCAGCCCGGCGATGTCGACGAATTCCATGACCGCCGGCACGGTTTGTTTCGGTTTCACGATGGCAGTGAGTTGCGCCAGGCGCGGGTCCGGCACCGGCACCACACCGACGTTGGGGTCGATGGTGCAGAATGGATAATTCTCCGCCGGAATGCCGGAGCGGGTCAGCGCGTTAAAAAACGTGGACTTGCCCACGTTGGGAAGCCCGACGATGCCGCATTTGAAACCCATGCAGGCAGCTACAAGCTACAAGCGACAAGGAAACCGTGAAATAGGAACCCCGAGGCAAGTACCCTTTTCATGGGAATATCGGAGTTGCGCTGAATTGAATGAACGCGATGGTCAGGTACCATTGTTCTCTTCCTTGTCGCTTGTAGCTTGTTGCTTTCCATTTGTATGCAACTCCTTCATCGCCTTCTGCAGGTGCCCGTCGAACACGAGCGGCATCACGTCCAAGGCACGGCTTACGGCATCATCAATGAGCGCGCACTCCGCGCTATGCGGGCGATCAAGCACATAATCCACCACCTGGTCTGCGTGGCCGGGATGTCCCACGCCCAGTCGCAGGCGCAGGAACCCGCCTTCTCCCAGGCATTCCAGTATGTCGCGCAGGCCGTTGTGCCCGCCATGCCCGCCGCCGCGCTTCAACCGCGCCACACCCGGCGGCAGGTCGATTTCATCATGCACCACCAGCAACTCCGCGGGTTTGAGCGCATAGAAATGCATGGCCGCCTGTACGGCGCGGCCACTTTCATTCATGTACGTGGTGGGCTTGAGCACGCGACAGTCGTGCCCGCGGAACCGCAGTGTCGCTGTCTCCCCGTGGAACTTCGCCTCGCGCCGGAAATCGAGATCCTGTGTGGCGGCGAGGCGATCCACAAACCAAAACCCGGCGTTATGCCGGGTTTCGGAGTACTTCTGGCCCGGGTTACCGAGCCCAACAAGGAGTTTCGGGATCACGAATGCCGGGTCATGCTGCGGAACCCGGATTAGCCCTTCTTGTCCTTGTCCTTGGCCTTATCCTTGGCCTTATCCTTGTCCTTGTCCTTGACCTTGTCCTTGTCCTTGTCCGCAACCACACCCCCCTCCGCTGCCGGCTTGCCTGCCTCGGTGGTCGCTGCTTCTGCTGCTGCCGCCGCCGCTGCCTCTGTGACTTCGGCCGGCACTTCTTCCACTTCAACCGCGCGCGGTATATGCACGCTGACCACCGGCAGGGACGCATCGCCACCGTGCTTGAGTGCATAAATGGTAACCCCGGGCGGCAACTGCAAATCACTCAGGTGCAGCGTCACGCCGACGTTGATGTCCGTCAGGTCCACCGCGATGAACTCCGGCAAGTCTTTGGGCAGGCAGGACACTTCGACCTCGGTGGTGATGTGATTGATCACGCCACCGCCGGTGCGCACGCCAACACAACGTTCCTCGTTCAGGAAGTGGATGGGCACGCGCATGGTCAGTTCCTTGTCCTCGGCGATGCGCTGAAAATCCACATGCACGATGAGCGGGCGGAATGGATGCCGTTGCAGATCCTTGAG
>CAYMXG010000169.1:0-5668 GCA_964394115.1 uncultured Enterobacteriaceae bacterium
ATATCGTCGTCGACGAATTCCTCATCCGGTTTGGACTTGCCCTTGTCCTTGGCGCGGGACTCGGAAGCCGGCGCGGATCTGCCACTGCCCTCGGGGGCGCCTTCGCCCCTGCTGCCGCCACCACCACGGCTGCCCAACATCTGCATTTCGTTGGCGACGATTTCCGTCGTGTATTTGTCATGGCCTTCCTTGTCCTGCCACTTGCGCGTCTGCAGGCGGCCCTCGATGTAGATCTGTGAGCCCTTTTTCAGATATTCGGCCACGATCTCCGCCAAGCGGTTGAAGAACACCACCCGGTGCCACTCGGTTTTTTCCTGCTGTTCGCCGGACTCCTTGTCCTTCCACGACTCGGTCGTGGCGATGCTGACATTCGCAACCGCGGCCCCTCCGGCCGTATAACGTACTTCGGGATCATTGCCCAGGTTGCCGATTAGTATGACTTTATTGACGCCTCTTGCCATGATGTCCTCTCCAGTATGCAGACGGCCTGTGTGGCCGTGATTCTTCCATGATGAGGGGTTTCCCCCGTTCCTATCGCAGCCACATTAAAGCGTCCGTGGCGCTGCGATTTGTTAATATTATCAGTTCCATTTCGCAGCGGCGATACGAGAAAACCACTTGAACTTCATCCGCATCCGGGGTGCGCGCACCCACAATCTGAAGAATATTGACGTCGATATTCCCCGGGACAAACTCATCGTCATGACCGGGCTTTCCGGCTCGGGCAAGTCCTCGCTCGCCTTCGACACCATTTACGCGGACGGCCAGCGACGCTACGTGGAATCGCTGTCCGCCTATGCGCGCCAGTTCCTGTCCATGATGGAAAAACCGGACGTGGATCACATCGAGGGACTGTCACCGGCCATTTCCATCGAGCAGAAATCCACCTCCCATAACCCGCGCTCCACGGTCGGTACGATCACGGAGATCTACGATTATCTGCGCCTGCTGTATGCCCGCGTCGGCAGTCCGCGCTGCCCGGAACACGGGACGCCGCTGGCGGCGCAGACCGTGAGCCAGATGGTGGACCAGGTATTGGCGCGGCCGCAGGATGAAAAGCTGATGCTGCTGGCGCCGGTGGTGCAGGGGCGCAAGGGCGAGCATCTGCAACTGCTGGATCGGCTGCGGGCGGAAGGCTTCGTGCGCGTGCGCGTCAACGGCAAGCTGATGGACCTGGATGCGGTGCCGGAACTCAGCCTGCGCCGCAAACATTCCATCGACGCCGTCGTCGATCGTTTCAAGGTGCGTCCCGACATCGGCTTGCGCCTGAGTGAATCGCTGGAGACCGCACTGCGGTTGTCCGAAGGCCTGGCGATTATTGCCCCCATGGAGGAGGGGAGCGGGCCGGAAGTCGTGTTTTCCGCGCGCTTCGCCTGTCCCAGTTGCGGTTACAGCATCAGTGAACTGGAACCGCGGCTGTTCTCCTTCAACAATCCCGCCGGGGCGTGCGAAAAGTGCGACGGCCTGGGCGTGATCCAGTTTTTCGACCCGGCGCGCATCGTCCAGCATCCGGAACTCAGCCTGCCCGGTGGCGCCATCCGCGGCTGGGACCGGCGCAATGCCTACTACTTCAACCTGATCCGATCCCTGGCGCGACACTACAAGTTCGACGTGGATGCGCCGTTCGGCAAGCTGCCGCGCAAGCTGCAGGACATCATCCTGCACGGCAGCGGTGAAGAGGAGATCGAGTTCACCTACCTGCAGGAGCGGCGCGGCAACGTGCGGCGCAGCCACCCGTTTGAAGGGGTGATACCCAACCTGGCGCGGCGCTACAAGGAAACCGACTCCGTCATGCTGCGCGAGGAACTGGCCAAGTATCAGAGCACCAGCCCCTGTCCGGAATGCGGCGGCACCCGGCTCAACCTGTCCGCGCGCCACGTATATATAAATGACACCACGCTGCCGCAGGTCACCGCGATGACCGTGCAGCGGGCCCGGGATTTTTTCGCGGCGCTCACCATGGGCGGGCAGCGCGGCGAGATCGCTGCGAAGATCCTGAAAGAGGTGGGGGAGCGGCTGCGATTCCTTATTAACGTGGGGCTCGAGTACCTGACCCTGGATCGCAGCGCCGAGACCCTGTCCGGCGGCGAGGCGCAGCGCATCCGCCTGGCCAGCCAGATCGGCGCCGGCCTGGTGGGCGTCATGTATGTGCTGGATGAGCCGTCCATCGGTCTGCACCAGCGCGACAATGACCGGTTGCTGGCGACGTTGAAGCAACTGCGCGACCTGGGCAACACGGTAATCGTGGTCGAGCATGACGAAGAGGCCATCAACGCCGCAGACCACGTGGTGGACATGGGCCTGGGCGCCGGCGTGCATGGCGGCCGGGTCGTGGTGCAGGGTGTGCCGGCGGACATCGCCGCGCATCCGGAGTCGCTCACCGGGAAGTACCTGTCCGGCCGGTTGCGCATCGAGATGCCGGAACAGCGCACGCCGTTCAACCCGGTGCGGGTGTTGCGGCTCACCGGCGCCCGCGGCAACAACCTGAAAAATGTGACGCTGGAAATCCCCGCCGGGCTCATGGTGTGCGTGACCGGTGTCTCCGGCTCCGGCAAGTCGACGCTGGTGAACGACACGTTGTATGCAATTGCGGCGCGGCAACTGAACGGCAGCAACGTCAATCCCGCGCCCTACGCGGATATCGAGGGGCTGGACCTGTTCGACAAGGTGGTGGATATCGATCAAAGCCCCATTGGCCGTACGCCCCGATCCAACCCGGCCACGTACACCGGCCTGTTCACGCCCATGCGCGATCTGTACGCAGCCACGCCGGAGGCCCGTACCCGCGGCTACCAGCCGGGCCGGTTCAGCTTCAACGTGAAGGGCGGGCGCTGCGAGGCCTGCGAGGGCGACGGGGTCATCAAGGTGGAGATGCATTTCCTGCCGGACATTTATGTGTCCTGTGACGTGTGCAGGGGCCGGCGCTACAACCGCGAGACGCTGGAGATCACGTACAAGGGCAGGAACATCTACCAGGCGCTGGATATGACGGTGGAGGAGGCGCGGCAGTTTTTCGATCCGGTGCCGGTGATTGCCCGCAAGCTGCAGACATTGCTGGATGTGGGGCTGTCCTATATCCGCCTGGGCCAGAATGCGACGACGTTATCCGGGGGCGAGGCACAACGGGTCAAGTTGTCACGGGAGCTGTCCAAGCGGGATACCGGCAACACGCTCTATATTCTCGACGAACCCACCACCGGGCTGCACTTCCACGATATCCGCCAACTGCTCCATGTCCTGCACCGGCTGCGCGACCATGGCAACACCGTGGTGGTGATCGAACATAACCTGGATGTGATCAAGACCGCGGACTGGATTATCGACCTGGGACCGGAAGGTGGGGATCGCGGCGGCGAACTGGTGGGCGCCGGGACGCCGGAACAGATCGCGAAGTTGCCCGGCAGTCATACCGGCAGGTTCCTGGCGCCGGCGTTGCGCCGCGGCGACACGTGCACCACTAGCGGTCGCGAAACTGTTCGTGACAAGCGGTACAGGTCTGGTACAGGCGCTCCAGCGCCGCGTTGAGCAGGTTGAAATCAAACGAATTGGCCGGGCTCCCTTCGGCGAGGGACTGGACATTGAGCGCCTCGGTATAAAGTTGTGACGCCAGCGCCCGAAAAGTCACCACCTCGGTCGCGCTCAATCCCTGCGGCGAGAGTTCGTCCGACATCAGTTCCGCGTGATACAGCAGCTCCTCGATGGCCCCGGTCAGTTGCGCCGATTGTTCGGCGTCAATGGCGCCCGGGACTGCCCCGGTGTCCGTATCGTCCCCGATATTACGATTGATGGTTTCCATGATGGCGCGCAGGCGTTCACTGGAGTCAGCGTGATCACCGGGTTGGGCTTCCTCTGGAAACGGTTCCTCGGTGCTGCCGGGCGCCGCGGCCAGCGCCAACAGCATCAGAATGAATGCAGGTTTCATGGTCCGGCAGCGACCTCCTCGCGGACATGGTCCAATTCGTACGCTCAATCTACATGCCACGGGATATCCGGCGCTTGACCCGGATCAACGGCCGCATTCAATTCCCACGGCGATCTGGTCGGAAATTTGCCAGGAAAACCGCGCACTTGAGCGGGTAAATGCCGGCTTGATGCAAATCAAGCCAAGTTGTACCTTTCCAACTAATATCCCGTCAGAAGAGGTGGTCCCAACCGGATACGTCAGTCATGCCTGCGACTGCAGGCAGGAGGTTGCATTCATGGCACGCACTACCCCATTGGCCAAGAACACCCCAAAAGCGGTGGCCGTCCGCAAGGCGCCGGCCAAGCCCAGCCCCGCCAAGTCCGCGGCGAAAGTATCTGAGGTTGACCGCCAGGCAATGATTCGGGACGCGGCGTATTTCATGGCGGTGCAATCCGGCTTTAACGGTGACTGCATCGAGCACTGGCTGGCCGCCGAAAAGGAAATCGACAAGAAACTGAACGGGGGTTGACGCCCGGTCAGTCCTGGGCTGGTTCAATCTTTCGCAGCGGATTCGCGCCGCTGCTCCGCGGCCCGCGCCCGCCCCAACAAGTCCGCAACTTCGTCATCTTCAAGTTGCGGAAACTCCCCATACCACCGGCCTACCGCGAGGTAGGGTTCCGGCATTTCCAGGCAAACCAGTTCATCCACCTCCCGCGACAGCGTGGCGCAGGTATCCGGTGGTGCGTGGGGCACGGCGATTAAAATCCGTGCCGGGCGCAGGTGCCTGAGGGCACGCACGCCAGCCAGCATGGTTGCGCCGGTGGCCATGCCATCATCCACGACGATGACGGTCTTGCCGGCCAGATTGATTGACGGTCTTTGCCCGCGGTAGACCTGTTCACGCCGCAGTATTTCCCGGGATTCCTTTTCTGCGACCGCATCGATTGCCGCCGGGTCGATCCCGAATGCGTTCACAACCTCCTGGTTGACCACGCGTCCACCGCCTGAGGCGATCGCGCCCATCGCATATTCGGGTTGCCCGGGCAGGCCCAGTTTGCGCACGATAAAGACGTCCAGCGGGGCGCCGAGAAATTCTGCGACCTCATAGGCAACCGGGACGCCACCGCGCGGCAGCGCGAGCACGACCACATCTGGAACATCCCGAAACCGTGACAACGCCTGCGCCAGCGCACGGCCTGCGGCCCTGCGATCCGCATATATCTGCCCGCCATGAATGAACCTGCCCGTCACCCCTCACCTCGAATGCATTCCGCCATCCCGGCTGATATTCTCTCCGCACCGGCGCGGGTATTATTGCGGTAAATCAAGATTGGTGACCCGGTGCAACGACAGCCGAACACTTGGGAGTGCAGGGTATGGGCAAAAATGGCGTATCGGAACAGCAGCTGCGGCAGAAACAGGCGGAGCTGCGCGAACGGGTGGATGCCATCCGGCGCGATTTCAGGAGCGGCCTGGATCCGGATTTCGAAGAACAGGCCGTGCAACTGGAAAACGCCGAGGTGCTGGACGCGCTGCTGAAGCAGGCGCTGACCGAGTTGGAAGAGATTGAGCAGAAGCTGCGCCGGCGCGAGAAATGACGGAATCAGGAAGGGGTCAGTGCTTTAGCCCTGAACCCGCGGGAAATCGGCAATCTGGCGGCTCAATCCAGTCACAACGCCAGGCGCCGCGCCGCGGAACCGGCATACTCACTGCCCTGAAGTCTTGAAGGGCAGGGGGTCGGTCGGTATAGTCCCTCTCCCTTTT
>CAYMXG010000170.1:0-4154 GCA_964394115.1 uncultured Enterobacteriaceae bacterium
ACCACGTAACTCTTGCAGTAGCGCGCCGCACAGGCATAGGCCACCTGGTCCAGCAACTTGAGCAGGGCGCCGCCGTGCACGTTGCCGGCAAAGTTCGCCATGTCCGGTGTCATCAGCACCGTCATGTAAAGGGACTTTTCCTGCTCCGGCATCTTGTTACCGCCTGTGGAAATGGATTCAGTATCGGTGACCATATCTTCGTCATTCCGGAAACCGCAAAGCGGTTATCCGGAATCCAGTCCATCCGTCATACCGGCGGAAGCCGGTATCCAGTGGATAATTACTGGACCCCGCCCCCGCGTTCGCGGGGGTGACGCGCCGGGGTGACGGCCCGGAATGACGCGTTACACCTTCAGGAATTCGGCGTTCCAATCCGATCATATCCTCGTCACCCGGGAGGTCAGCGCGCCGCCCGGCATCAGATCGAAGGTCCGAAACCCCGGCGCGCAGTTGTCCACCGCGTAATGGCCGCTACCCGGCAGGAACTGCACGCAGGTGGAAGGCGAGCCCAACAGGGGGATCCCGCGGCGCTCCGCGCTGAACTCCTGGTGGATATGTCCCCACACCATGCCCCGCACTATATTAAAGGAGTCGGTCACGGCGAATAGGTCGGCGGCATTATCCAGGCCCATGGCATCCATCCAGGGACTGCCGATGGGGACCGGCTGGTGATGCAGGCAGATCAGGACCGGCGCCGGACCGGCGGCGCTCAACTCCCGGCGCAGGAAGCCGAGTTCCGCGTGCGAAAAGCGCCCCCCGTCGCTGCCGGCCTCCCAATCATTCAACATCAGGACACGCCAGCCGCCGAAATCAATGACACGGTTGGTGCTGAGCGCGCCGGCATTCAATAGATCACGCATCATGTCCGGTTCGTCATGGTTTCCCGGCAGGCATACCACCGGGTAGCGGCGATCGCGCAGTAACGCCCGCAGCCTGCCATAGGCCTCCGGCGCAGGAATATCGACCAGGTCCCCGGTCAACACCATGCAATCCGGCAGATCGGGCAATGCATCCACTGCCGCCAGCACGGCGGCCAGCGTCGCGGCGGTGTCCACGCCTTCAAAGTCCGTCGGCCCCGGATCGCGGGCAATGTGGGTATCGGTGATCTGGATCAGGCGGATACAGGCGGCATTCCGCGGCTGCACATGAATGGTGTGTGTCATTGCGCGTGAAATTATAGAATATGAGCGTAGCAAAGAACCGTCATACCGGCGAAAGCACCGTCATACCGGCGGAGGCTACCCACAGGACGTGGGGTATGTCGCGGGAGGACAGGAAGTCCGAAGCGACCGGTATCCAGTGGTTGTTTTACTGGACCCCGGCCTGCGCCGGGGTGACATCTGGCGCCGGGGTGACGGCGCCGAAAGACAATCTCAATTGAAATCCGCTCCGACAATGATCGTCACCATTCAATCCCTTCTGCACTCCGAATCCGCGCGCGATGCCGTCACGGTCGCCGGCTGGGTGCGCACGCGGCGTGATTCCAAGGAATTTTCCTTCATCGAACTGAATGACGGCTCGTGCCTCGCCAATCTCCAGGTCCTGGTGGAGGCCGCCTGTCAGGACTACGGCATCGTCGGCAGCGTGCACACCGGCGCTGCCATCCGGGTGGAGGGAGAACTGGTCGCCTCGCCGGGCAAGGGGCAACGCTGGGAGGTGCGCGCGCGGCGCCTGCAACTGGTCGGGCCGGCGCCGGAGGACTTCCCGTTGCAGAAAAAGCGCCATACCGATGAATTTCTGCGCACCATCGCTCACCTGCGGCCACGCACCAACAAATATGGCGCCATGTTCCGGATCCGCGCCCGCCTCGCCCATGCGGTGCACGAATTCTTCCACCAGCGCGGCTTCTACTGGATCCACACGCCGATCATCACCGGCGCCGATTGCGAGGGCGCCGGCGAGATGTTTCGTGTCACCACCATGGACCTGGCCAATGTGCCGAAGGTCAATGGCGCGGTGGATTTCAGCCAGGACTTTTTCGGCAAGGAGGCCAACCTGACCGTCTCCGGCCAACTCTCGGTGGAGACCTGCTGCCTGGCGCTGGGCAAGGTTTACACCTTCGGCCCGACGTTCCGCTCGGAAAACTCAAACACCAGCCGGCACATGGCCGAATTCTGGATGATTGAACCGGAGATCGCATTCGCCGATCTGCGCGACGACATGGCGCTGGGTGAGGAAATGGTCCGGCACCTGGTTCGGTTCGTGCAGCAGGAGTGCGCGGAGGACCTGGACCTGTTCACCAAATTCGTGGACCAGGACCTGCCGGCGCGGCTGGAGAACATTGCCAGCCATGATTTCATCCGCCTGTCCTACACCGAGGCGGTCGAGTTACTGCAAAAGTCGGGCCGGAAATTCGAATTTCCACCGGCCTGGGGCCGCGATCTGCAATCAGAACATGAAAGATTTCTGACCGAGGATCATTTCAAACAGCCGGTAATCGTCTACGATTACCCACGGGAGATGAAAGCCTTTTACATGCGCCAGAACGATGATGGCCGCACCGTGGCGGCCATGGATATCCTGGTCCCTGCCATCGGCGAACTGATTGGCGGCAGCCAGCGCGAGGAACGCTACGACCACCTGGAGCGGCGCATTGCCGAACTGGGATTCGACCTGGCCGATTATTGGTGGTATCTGGACACGCGCAAGTACGGTACCGTGCCGCACGCCGGATTCGGACTCGGATTCGAACGGTTGCTGATGCTGGTGACCGGCGTCGGCAATATCCGCGACGTGATACCGTTCCCGCGCACGCCCAAGCACCTTGAGTTTTAGGTTACACAGGGGACGGATTTGACTTCCACCCCCTTTCACCACAAGTGACAAGGAAAGGAGACAACCATGATTGAAGGCGGCTGCCACTGCGGCGCAATTCGCTATCGCGTCAATGAGGACCTCATCGACGCCGGTTATTGCCACTGCGACATCTGCCAGCAGACCACCGGCGCACCCGTGCTGGCCTGGTCGCGTTTTCCCTTCGCGTCGTTCTCCTATACCGAAGGCCATCCCGTGGTGTACGAGTCCTCGGAATGGGGGCAGCGGGAATTCTGCGGCGCCTGTGGCGCGCAAATCTGCTATCACGACATCGATGACGCGGAGACCGTGGAGGTGAATACCGCCACGCTGGACGAGCCGGAATCCTTTGAACCCGAGTATCACATTTATACCGTGGATCAACTCAGCTGGTTCGAGATCGACGATGACCTGCCGCGCTACGAGCGTGAACGTCCCGAAGGCAGCGGCACGGACAGTGATGCGGACGATGACGATGACGATGATGATGATGACGATGATGATCAGAAGCCGGATGATTTTGACGACTACGATGACGAAGACGGAGACGGTCGTTAAGGCCATTCAGGAGCCAACAGCATGGGCCAACGGGAAGATATCGATCGGCACCTGAACGTCTTTGGCGAGCCACTGATGCCATGCAATCTCAAGCCGGTGACCGGCTTTTATCGCGACGGTTGCTGCCGCACCGGGGTGGACGATGCCGGCCGGCACGTGGTGTGCGTGGAAGTTACACGCGAATTCCTGGAATTCTCCCGCGCCAGCGGCAATGACTTGTCCACGCCGGCAAAGGCGTTTGGATTTCCCGGTCTGCGCCCGGGTGACCGCTGGTGCCTGTGCGGACTGCGCTGGAAGGAGGCGTACGAGGCCGGCATGGCCCCGCGCGTGGTGCTCGCGGCAACGCATCTTTCCATGCTGCAGATCGTGGACATTTCCATCCTCAAGGGCTTCGCGGTGGACGTGAATTGACCCGGACGCAGGAACACCTATTTCCTCCGTCATACCGGCGGTCACCCCGGTGGAAACCGGGGCGGTATCCAGAAGTTTTCGCACTGGACCCCGGCTTTCGCCGGGGTGACAGCAAACAATTGGGATCAGACTCCAATTAACTCGACCCCGATTAACCTGCAACACATCCGCGACGCCGGCACGCGTATCGCCCCGTTTATCCATCGCACTCCGGTCCTCACCTGCGCCACGCTGGATCGCATGACCGGCGCGCAACTGTTCTTCAAATGCGAAAACCTGCAAAAAGTCGGCGCTTTCAAGATGCGCGGCGCCTCCAACGCCATTGCCCAGTTGGATCCGAAAGTGGCGGTCCATGGCGTGGCCACCCATTCCTCCGGCAACCACGGCGCCGC
>CAYMXG010000170.1:4164-5634 GCA_964394115.1 uncultured Enterobacteriaceae bacterium
GTGGCACTGGCTGCGCGCCTGATGGGAATGAAAGCCCATGTGGTAATGCCCGACAACGCAGCCGCGATAAAGAAGCAGGCCGTGGCCGGGTATGGCGCGGACATCACCTGGTGCGAACCGACCATCGCTGCGCGGGATGAATGCCTGGCTGCGTTGGTGCAACGCACCGGCGCCACCATCATCCATCCCTACAACGATGAACGCATCATCGCCGGGCAGGGCACCGCCGGACTCGAATTGATTGAGGAGATTGAACGCCTGGATCTGCTGCTGATCCCCGTGGGTGGCGGCGGACTCATCAGCGGTTGCGCACTGGCCGCCAAGTCGCTGAATCCGGATGTTCGCGTCATTGGTGTGGAACCGGAGGGCGCCGATGACGCGCGCCGTTCATTGGCAGCCGGTGCGCTGGTCCCGCCGCGGCCTCACGCCAGCATTGCCGACGGCCTGCTGGCACCCCTCGGGGAGAAGACATTTGCCATCATCCGCCGGCATGTGAACGATATTGTCGCGGTCAGCGAGGCCGCCATCGCGCACGCCATGCGCACAGTGTGGGAGAGAATGAAAATCATCATCGAGCCCTCCTCCGCGGTGACCGTGGCTGCCATCCTGGATGGGAAAGTGGACATCTCGGGCCGGCGCTGTGGCATTATTTTGTCCGGCGGCAATGTGGACCTGGATCGACTACCGTGGATGGGGTGATGGGGTCAGGTCTTGCAATCATGCATGCGCACCCTACGGGGTACGCATGCATGATTGCAAGACCTGACCCCATCACCCCTTCCACGGCAGTCGGTCGAGATCCACATTGCCGCCGGACAATATAATGCCGCAGCGCCGGCCCGGGATGTCCACTTTCCCTTCCAGGATGGCGGCCACGGTGACCGCGGAGGAGGGTTCGATGATGATTTTCATTCTCTCCCATACCGTGCGCATGGCGTGCGCGATGGCGGTCTCGCTGACCGCGGCGATATCGTCCACGTACCGGCGGATTATGGCGAATGTTTTCTCCCCGAGGGGCGCCAGCAGGCCGTCGGCAATACTGACCGGCGACATGGGCGGGACCAGGGTACCGGCGGCCAATGAACGGCGTGCGTCATCGGCGCCTTCCGGCTCCACGCCGATGACGCGGATCTTTGGATTCAGCGACTTTGCGGCAAGGGCGCAACCACTGATGAGACCGCCACCTCCCACGGGGATCAGCAGCAGATCCAGTTGCTCAATCTCCTCAATCAATTCGAGTCCGGCGGTGCCCTGTCCGGCGATGATGCGTTCATTGTTGTAAGGGTGGATGACGGTGGCGCCGGTGCGTTGCACCACGGCGGCAAGGTATTCATCCCGCGAAGCGATAGTCGGTTCGCACCAGGTTATGTTCGCGCCATACCCGGCCACGGCCAGCTTCTTGATCGCGGCAGCGTTGTCGGGCATGACTACATGGGCTTGTATTCCCATCAGGCGCGCAGCCAGCGCCAC
>CAYMXG010000171.1:0-5623 GCA_964394115.1 uncultured Enterobacteriaceae bacterium
TGCCTGGTATCACCCAGCATCTCCTGGGCCGCCCCCAGTAAAAAGTGGAACCGGTGCTCACGGCCATACCTGTTGATGGCCTGTTCGGCATGATCGCGGGCGCTCCGGTAATCCTGCGCAAGAAATGCGTCCATGGCCAGGCGATATTGATAATAGGGATTGCGCTCCCGGAATTGTGCCGCCCGCGCCTCAAGTTTCGCGGCCAATTCCACCTTACCGGTCTCCTGGTAGAGCCGGGCCAGGTTGCTGGTGGCTACAAGGTCATAGGGATTTCGCGCCAGCGCCTGTCCGAAGGACGCCTCTGCCGCGTCCAGTTTCCCTGCCCGGCGATAGATGGAGCCGAGATTACCCCAAAGATAATAGAGTCCCGGTTGCTGGCGAATTGCCCTGATTGCATAACGCAGGGCATCCTCGAGCTGCCCGTCAGTCAGGAATTCCATGGCCCGGTTGTTGTAGTACTGGGCAATGGCATTTTCGTCGGAAATGACCCGCTGTTCGTAGCTGGTGTCGTATTCCTCCATGCTCAGGTCGACCACGAATTTCTTGCCGGCATTGATCTCGCCCAGGACATTGATGTGCCGGTACATCTCCAGCGTGTAATTGCCGCGCATGTCCCAGATCGGCGGCGTATCCACTTCATGGAAATGCCCAACCAGTCCGACGTGACGCATCAGGGCGACGGTCAACAGTGTGAACGAGAGGCAATTCGCCGAGTGATTACCGAAGGTTCCGGCAGCGGTATACGTGGCACCGGATTCATAGCGCACACCCAGGTCCGCAGGGTCCACTATCGCCTTCAGGAGCGCGGTCAGCCGTTCCTTTCCAGCCAACGACGCGGGGGCCACACGGGCGGCAAAGGCCTGCATCTCCGGCGTCAATCCCATCACATCGTCTTCCGGCAGGACCAGTTTGCCCGCCAATTGCTCCGAAAAGGCACTGCCATCCAGCAGCCATTCCTGCCCCTCGCCGGCCTTTCCCACCATGGGCACCGAACCGGCGCAGCCCTGCAGCAGCACCACGCAAACCAGGATCATCCGGAATTTGCTCATGATGTCCTCCGGAACAAGGGTTCACTTCCCAATGACTTTTCTACACCCGACGTGCCCGCCGCGCAACCGCATCCTGACGCGCGCCGAAATCATTCCGGCGCGTGGTAATAGTCCCAATGGGCATTGAGCAGCTCCCCAACCAGTTCCTGCTCAGCCTTGGAGAGAGCCGGGTTCCAGACATCAAAGATCAGGATGGTCCGCTCCATGTCGCTGTCATTGCGGGCTTCATGCTCGAAGGTGTCGTCAAACACCCATGACTGGCCTTCCTTGACCTGGCGGGTATCGTTGCCGACGCGAAAATAACAACCGTCCGGGACAATCAATGGCAAGTGCACGACCGATCGCACATTGGTCTCGCCGGTATGGGGCGGGATCACGGTCCTGGGTGACAGCACGGAAAACATCGCAGTCGGCGCATAATTTGGCAGGTCCGCGGTGGGCATGGACTCCAGCAACGCTGTAGTGCAGGGACAGCGTCCACAATGTTCATCGATCCGCCGGCCACCGCGCCAAAGGAAATAGGAACTCCAGCGCGGGGAATGATTCAGTTCCTGCCATTGGTTTACAGGCTCTCCGGGCCGATAGGCGACGTACGGCTTGAACTCCAGCTGTTCCTCGCGTAACACGGCCAGCAGTTCATTGCGTATCTCGTCCGTGGCCGCCTCGAGTCGTTCCAGCCATGGAAACTGCCGCCGCTCGAAAAACTGGATCGGCGGCAACTCCGGGAATGCGAATGTTATTGGCTCAGGTTGGAATCGCTTTTTGACTCCGGCCATTACTTCCACCCCCTCGTCAAACCGCGCCAGGTGCTCTCCCTTGAATCGCTCGCGCAGGGATAAAGTCCTGTCGCGCAGAAACTCCGCCAAGGCGGCGCGATCCGCGGCCAAAACCTCCCGCGCATGCGCAAATACAGACTGGTACCCGGGGCTTTCCTGGACCGCAGGCGGGGCAATCTTCAACGCCCGTTCAAAGGATTTGGCGGCCAACCGCAACTGCCCAAGACGCTCGTGCCGGGATGCGATATGCAGGTGCGCGGGAAAACAGTACGGGTCCAGGGTCAAGGCGTGAAGCAGGCAGGCCTGCTCAGCCTGGTCATCTCCCAGCAACCGGCCCGCGAGGCCGAGATACACATGCGACATGGCATTTTTGGGGGCTGCCGCAACTGCGCGCTGCAGCCAGCGTCGCGCTGCATTCCCGTCCCGCAACGCCAACGCCTGGGTCCCCAGCCCAAACAGGGACTCGGCATGCTCGGAATGGATTTCAAGGATCCTGCGCCAGTACTTTTCCGCCTCGCCTTGGCGCCCGGCAGCCGAGGCCTCCCGTGCCCGGGCAATCAGCGTTTCCACGACAGCGTTATCAGGAGAGACCTGGCTCATGATTCACCTGTAGTGCCTGAAATATATTCATCGTGGCGCATTTGACCCTTCTATGGTGGCGACAACCGGGAATGATCGCAGTTATGGGCACGAAATTGTATCTTGACCGTTCCGGCGGTTCTGCCAACACTACATCCGATGTCCGGCAGCGTCCCCGAATTCACCCTTGAGTCGATCCGCCTGAATTCTGTTCTGGATCGGCATGCTCTGGCCCTGGGCTACGCGAACAGAGGTCGCGTTCAGGTCCGGGACCTGTTCGAACCCGCGACCGCGATCCGCCTGTACCAATGCCTGCTCACGGAGACACCGTGGGGGGTCGCCTATAATAATGGTGTGGATACGGTGTTCGAATCCGCTGCGGAATGGGGCAAGCGCGGGCCGCAGACAACCAGGGAGATCCTGGAAGGGGTCGAGAAGCGGGCGGGCAGCCAGTTTCAATACCTTTACCACTGCTATCCCATGCTTACCGCATACACCAGCGGCTGGGATCCGGATTTGCTGCTGCATCGTTTCCTGGAATATCTCAATACCGATGAAATGCTGGAATTCGTGCGCCAGATCACCGGGCTGCCATCGCTGATCAAGGCCGATGCCCAGGCCACATGGTACGGGCACGGGCACTTTCTGACGCTCCACGACGACGCCGACACAGAAGCAGGCCGCCGCGTTGCGTATGTAATCAATATGACCAGGGATTGGCGCGAGGCGGATGGAGGCTATCTATTGTTCCTCGATCAGTCTGGTGACGTGGAAATGGGATTCTGTCCCCGCTTCAACACGCTGAATCTCTTCTCCGTGCCACAACGCCACCTGGTTTCCTACGTCCCGCGCTACGCGCAGGGTCGACGATATGCCATCACCGGCTGGTTCCGGGATCGATGAATTGGTTGTGATCGAATTCGAATCTATAAGTATGTTTTAATAACGTCCCATGATGCGAAACGTCCCCTTCGGCCTGATCTTTGCCCTTGCCCTGCTCTCGTTCATGACCGGCGCCGCCGAACCCTTCCCCGGTGTTGAGAATGTGATGACCCCGGAACAATTGAAGGGCGCCGGGCTGAACAAGTTGACGCCGGCGGAATTAAAAACACTCAACGACTGGTTTCGGAATTATTCCGCGGGCACGGCGGAAACCGCCAAGGTGGAGGCGCGGGCGGAAGTCGTGAAAGAGGTACGCGCCCAGGAAACGGAGGCCAAGCAGAACGAGCGGATTGTGAGTCAGATCCAGGGGGAATTCAGGGGTTGGAGCGGGAATACAATTTTTACGCTCAAGAACGGCCAGGTCTGGCAACAACGCAGCAGCGGCCAACTCTTTCACAAGGCAGTAGAGCCAAAGGTGGAAATCACCAAGAACCTCCTTGGCTACTACGTTATGAAAATCGTCGGCACGTCCTACGCCGTTGGCGTGAAACGCATCAACTGAAGCTGACCGAATTCAGGGAAATATCCGCAAGCTGCCGGTCCACCTGATTATGACCCGCCGCTTTCGATCCAGGCGTTGATGCGCTGCTCCAGCACATTCAACGGCAAGGCGCCGGCTTCCAGCACGCGGTCGTGGAACGTCCGCACATTAAAGCGTTCCCCCAATGAATCGCGTGCCCGGGCACGCAGCTCCTTGATTTTCAATTCCCCCAGTTTGTAGGCCAACGCCTGGCCTGGCCAGACGATGTAACGGTCGATCTCCACCGTGATGTCGTGCTCTGCCTTGGCGCTGTTTTCCTTGAAGAACTTGATTGCCTGTTCCCGTGACCAGCCCTGCGAATGCATGCCGGTATCGACCACCAGCCGGATGGCGCGCCACATTTCATAGGTCAATTGCCCGAACTTGCTGTACGGGTCCTGGTAGAACCCCATTTCCTCGCCCAGGCTCTCCGCATAAAGCCCCCAGCCTTCCACGTACGCCGTGTAGCCGCCGTAGCGTCGCAGTGGATGGACGTCGGGCAATTCCTGCGCCAGGGAGATCTGGAGGTGATGCCCGGGCACGGCCTCATGCAGTGACAGCGCCTCCATTTCCCAGCGCGGCCGCATTTTCAAATCATAGGTGTTCACGAAGTAGTACCCGGAGCGGCCAGCCTTCAGAGAACCCTGCTGGTAATAAGCCGTCGTCTGGGATTTCGCTGCATAATCCGGTATCGGGATGACGCCGTAGGGATTGCGCGGCAGATTGCCAAACAGCGGCGGAAGGCCGGCGTCGGCGCGCTTCGAAATGTCGCGGTATTCGCGGATGAGGTCCTCCGGCCGCGTGTGAAAAAATTGCGGATCGGTGCGCAGGAACTGCGTGAACTCGGCGAATGTCCCGGTGAAGCCGGATTGCCGGATTACCTCGTCCATGCGCGCCCGAATGCGCGCGACTTCCTTCAATCCCAACTGGTGGATTTCCTCGGGCGCAAGGTTGGTGGTCGTAAACGCCCGCACGCGGTGGCGATACCACAGCCGCCCGTCCGGCAGCGCAGAGTTGCCAATGGACTCCCGCGCCCGCGGCAGGTATTTGTCCACCAGGAACTTATGCAGATTGCGGTATGCCGGCGCCAGATCCTCCCGGTAAATTCTCTCCGCCTGTCCACGCACCTCGGACCACTGTCCGTCATTCATGCCGTCGGGCTTGCTGACAAACGGCCGCAGCAATGGGCTGGCGAACGGGTCGTCGGAGAGCAGTGCTTCCACCTGCCCCGGAACATCGCGCAATGTAATTCGCGGCGGCGTGATCCCGCGTTTCAGACCCTTCTTCATCAAGGTCACATGCTGATCGATGACCTTGGACAGCCCGGACAACCGGCTCAGGAGTGCCTCGAAATCAGCCCGTGTGTGCGCTGGCATGGCAGCCAGTAGACTTGCTGCGTCCTGTTGCACACCGCCCATCTGGTTCAGCGGCATCAGTTCCTCGGGATACGCGAACCCCTCCACCGTCAACTCGAGATCATCAAGAAAAAGTGCGTAATCCAGGCTGCGCTCCGCTGACAGTCCCGTCTTGCCCACAGTCTGCGCCGCAGCCAATACCGCCCGCTCAAAATCCCGGCGCGCGTCTATGGCGGAGAGCGAGTCGTCGGTCCAGCGGCCGTGGTCGCCCTGTTCACCATTCCATGTGGCCAGTTCCGGGTACTGATCCAGTTGCCAGTCCCAGTACAGGTCCATCAGTGCCGTCACCTTTTCATTCGCGCCGGATGTGGCGGCGGACTGCGCAAGCCGGGCGTTCCAGTC
>CAYMXG010000172.1:0-1640 GCA_964394115.1 uncultured Enterobacteriaceae bacterium
CAGTGAGGGGTCATCAAGTGCCTTGACACTGAAATCCGGCGGCGGTGTCGGCGGCAGGGCTTTCCTGCTATCCAGCGCAAAGGCGAGTATGCGGCGGGGTTGCAGACCGTACTTCCATCCCTGGCTCATGCCCGCCACGGCCGCGGCGCCGTCGGCGCCCCACCCAACCAGCACGGCGATGTGTTGCCTGCCGCCTGCGGTGTAGCTGATGGGCGGGGCAATAATTCCGAGTTTCGCATCAAAGGACCAGCGTTCCTGTCCTGAATCCGCCTGGTAGGCGGCCAGCTTCCCGGTGCTGATGCCCTGGAACACCAGGTTCCCGGCAGTCACCATGGCGCCGCCATTCCACAGGAAGGGATAGTCCACGCGCCAGCGCAGTTTCTGCGTGACCGGGTCCCAGGCCAACAGCGAACCCCTCCCATCCATCGGGTCATTGGGATCAACGTGCCCCTGCACATCAATGCCGATTCGCCACCGGACGAGCGCGGGGTCCGCCACCATGGCCGCCTCTGCCAGGTCCGAGGACTTGTACACCGATCCAAACTGGATGTAGGGGATGTAAATCAGGCCCGTGACCGGACTGTACGCGGAAGCCTGCCAGTTGTGCGCCCCCCAGAAACCCGGATAAATGACGGCCGGCTTCTGCTCGTAACGAATGCCGGGCAACTCGACGGGCCGGCCGGTCTTGAGGTCAATGCGCTCGGCCCAGTTCACCTTGCCAATCTTTTCCGCCGAGAGGACCTTGCCTGTTTCCCTGTCGATCACGTAGAAAAAGCCATTGCTCGGCGCCTGCATCAGGACCTTGCGCTGCCTGCCGTCGATCTTGAGATCCGCGAGGATCATGTCCGACGTGGCCTTCCAGTCCCAGACCTCGAACGGGTTGTACTGGTAATGCCAGCGGTATTCGCCCGTATCCGCATTCACGGCCACAACCGAAGCCAGGAACAGGTTGTCCCTGGTGCCGTCCGAACGGTATTTGCCCGCCCACGGCCCGCCGTTTCCGACCCCGATGTAAACCTGGTTCAGTTCCTCGTCGTAGGTAATGCCGTTCCAGACCGTGCCGCCGCCGCCGTATTTCCACCACTCCCCGGACCAGGTCTTCCGGATCACCGGCATGATGCTGTCCGAGGCAGCGCCATCCTCGATGGATGGATCGCCGGGCACGGTGAAAAAGCGCCACAGCATCCTGCCGGTCTTCGCGTCGAGGGTCGTGACGTAGCCGCGCGTGCCCTGGTCGGCCCCGCTGTTGCCAATGATGATCTTGTCCTTGAATACGCGCGGCGCCCCGCTGCTCGTTGCCGGTTGACCTTCGATGAGGAACGGCGACGTCCACACCGGCTTGCCGGTCTTTGCCTCGAGGGCCACCATGCGCCCGTCCTTGAGGGCCACGTACACCATGCCCTCCCGGTATGCCACGCCCCGGTGCACGGCGAAGATCATGCGCGCCTCGCGCGGCTTGTCCCGGCTCGTATGTGGATCGTATTTCCACAGTTGCCGGCCACTCTGCCCGTCCACGGCGTACACCGCACCCATGGTTCCGGAGAAGTACACCACGCCGTCAACTGCCAGCGGCGTGGCCGACAACGACGCTTCGCCCGGCAGGTCGAGCGACCAGGCCAGCCCCAGCCGCCCCACGGTGG
>CAYMXG010000172.1:1740-5591 GCA_964394115.1 uncultured Enterobacteriaceae bacterium
GGCCTTTCCATGTGCACCATGTGGCCCGCGTTGTCGAGCACATGCACGGGTACGGTCGCGGCAAGACCGGCCGCATGGGATGCGGGGATGATCCTGTCGCCCGTCCCCCAGATGATCTGCGCGGGCATGGACAACTGTGAAAGCCTCTCCCGCACATTCCATTGCTGGGCGCCGCCGGCAAAGCAGCGCTCGGCAATGGCGCGCAGGCATTGCACGGCACCATCAATGCGCCTGGCCTTGAGGATGTTCATGACCATGTCCCGGCTCACCAGCGAGGGATCATGGAAAAGATCCTGCAGCACAACCTGCATCTCCTTGCGGCGCTCGGCTTCCACCATGCCGCGGATGAATGCGCTGTTGATCTCGCGCCCGAGACCGGCAGCGGAAAGCAGGGTCAGGGAGGCCACGAGCCCGGGCCGCGCGAGAGCCAGTTCCAGGGCGATGGCGCCGCCCAGGGAATGACCGGCCAGGTGCGCCTTGCCGATGCCCAGTGCGCCGAGAAACGCCGCGACCGTGCCGGCCAACGCGGCAACGTCCCCCGCGCCGACCGATTTTTGCGAGCCGCCGTGGCCCGGCAGATCCAGTGCATACACGGCCCGGTCCGTGGCCAGCGCTTCCTGGTTGAACAGCCAGTTGTTGAGGTCACCCCCGAAACCGTGCACCAGCAGGATCGGGAAACCCCCGTCTTCACCGACGCGCAGGTAGCGGATCCGGCAGCCACCGGCGTCAATGACTTCCGGCCGTGGCCCGCCCTCGGCCGCCGCGGCCGGCGAAAAATTCGCCTGGAAATCCTGGATGAAGGCATCGATCTCCGCATCCGTCGCGGACTCCTCCGCGACCACGGCGAACAAGGCGCCCACCGGCAGGGTCTCGCCCTGCTGCGCAACACGCCGGCGTAACACGCCGCTCACCTGGGATTCATACGCGTTGACGACCTTTTCCGTCTCGATATCGATCATTTCATCCCCGGGCCTGATCCGGGCGCCCTCCTCCACGTGCCAGGCCGCGAGTGCGCCTTCCGTCATGACCATGCCGTACTTCGGGATCACCAGGCCATGGATCTGCCCGCTCATTTTCGATAGGCCATCACTTCGCGCACCGCTTGTTCGATCTTCGCGGGATTGGGGAGGTACGCGTCCTCGAGCGCCGGCGCGAACGGCACCGGGGTGTGGGGCGCCGTCACCATCCGGATGGGCGCCTTGAGCGCGGCGAACGCCTTCCCGGCTGCCAGTGCCGCGATGTCCGTTGCCATGCTGCAGCGGGGATTGGCTTCGTCCACGACCACGAGCCGGCCGGTAGCCTCGATCGCCTCGAGGATCGTCTCCTCATCCAGCGGCGAAATGGTGCGCGGATCCACGACCGTGCAACTGATGCCCTCCTTTTTCAACGAGTCCGCCGCCGTGTTGGCAAGCTTGACCATCCGGCCCAGGGCCACGATGGTGACATCCTCTCCTTCGCGCGTGAGATTCGCCTCCCCCAACGGCACGGTATAGGGTTCCTCCGGCACCTCGCATTCGTCGTCATACAGGGCAAGGTGTTCGCAGAAGATCACCGGGTCATCGTCGCGAATGGAGGCAATCAGCATCCCCTTCGCGTCGTAGGCATTCGACGGCATGACCACTTTCAATCCGGGGAGATGGGTGACCAGCGAGTAGTAGCTGTTGCTGTGCTGGGCCGCCACCCGCAGCCCGGCCCCATACACCGTCCTGATCGTGACCGGCGTCGTCAACTTGCCGCCGAACATGTAGCGGAACTTCGATACCTGGTTAATCAACTGATCCATGCACACGCCGATGAAGTTGATAAACATTAACTCCGCGACCGGACGCAGCCCGTTTGACGCAGCCCCGCAGGCCGCCCCGATGATGGCACTCTCCTGCAGCGGCGTGTCCATCACCCGCTCCCGCCCGAACTCACCGAGCAACCCCTTGGTCACGCCGAACGGCCCACCCCAGGTATCCTGCTCGCCCGCCGCGCCCATGCCGCCGGCGATATCTTCGCCGAGGAGGATGATGTGCGGGTCGCGCCGCATCTCCTGCGCCAGCGCCTCGTTCAGCGCCATGCGGATCGAGATCCGGGTCTGTCCCTTGGGCCGCGTCGCGACCGTGTTGTAGTTGATTGAATCCGGTGCTGACATGGGATCTCCCGCCTGCTGTCAAACTATTGGGCCGTGCGTAAATAATGTACTTGCCGCGGCAGTCGTTCCGGCTGTCACCCCGGCGGAAGCCGGGGCCCAGTCAAAATCCGCGCGAGCCGGAATCCAGCGGCTTTGCCTGCAAGTGACCCTGGATCCCGGATAACGCCTGCGGCGTTTCCGGGATGACGGGCGGAACAGTTCACTCATTGCGCAAGCCTCAATAGGTAAGGTAAACGTCTTCCAGGAGATGCTCCGCCGTGACATCGGGCGCTGCCTTGGCTGCGATCACGGCCTCCTCGACCTGTGCCTCAACCTCGGCATCAATGGCGCGCATCTGGCCTTCTGTCAGTTCCCCTGACTTCGAGACGTGTGCGCTGAACAGCGTCAGCGGGTCCCGGTTCTCCTTTATCCATTGCAGGCGTTCCGCAGGACGCATGGCATCCGAGATCCCCTGCTCGTGGGGATAGAACCGTTCGAAATCGGTCAGGTACAGCAACGAGGGCCCCTTGCCGGCGCGGGCACGGGCCACGGCTTCGCCCGCGGCCTCGTACACCGCGAAGAAATCCGCGCCGCAGACCCGGCGGCCCGGCATGCCGAAACCTTCCGCCCGCTTCACGTGATCGCCGGCACAGGACCACGAACTGGCGATGGTCTCCGCATAACCGTTGTCCTCGATGACGAAGATCGCAGGGAGCTTGAACACCGAGGCAAAGTTCAGCGCCTCGAGGAACTGGCCCTGGTTCGAGCCGCCGTCACCGACAAAACCGACGGCCACCCCGCCCGTGCGCAGGCGCAGTGCGGCCAGGGCCGCGCCGCCCACCAGGGGCATGCTGCCGCCCACGATGCCGTTTGCCCCCATCAGCCCCAGGTGCGGATCCGCGAGATGCATGGACCCGCCCTTGCCATTGCAGATGCCGCCCTGCTTCGCATACAGCTCCAGCATCAGGGCCTTGATATCGAGGCCCCGGGCGATGCAGTGGCCGTGCGGGCGGTGGGTACTGTAGATGCGATCGCGCTCGTCCAGTTGCATGCACACGCCCACCGCCGAGGCCTCTTCGCCGCAGTACAGGTGCAGCACACCGGGCATCGGCGCCTTGGCCGCTTCGCGCGCCAGGCGATCCTCGAATACCCGGATCAGCCGCATGGACCGGTAGGCCTGCAGCAGTTGTTCACGAGTCAGGTTGACCACGTGCTTTTCTCCGCGATCCGTCAGAAGTCCCGCGACACCTGGATGCCGAAGGTGCGCGGACGCAGCGTCACGATCGGAGTACCGGGAAACTCGGAATAGGGCCAGGAACGCTTGCTCAACTCCGGCCGCTCGTCCCACAGGTTTTGCACATACAACTCCAGCCGCCAGGCATGGGAGTACACGCCGGCGCGCACATTGCCCTCGCCGTAGGGATCGAGATTGAACAGGCCGCCCCAGCCGGTGCTCTCGCGCGGGTCCCCGGGTAATCGGGTTATGCGCTCGTCCACCCAGCGCACGTCCCCGTGGACAAATCCCATGTAGCCGCCGCCGAGCAGGGCGATGGGAAAGTCATAATCGACCGACGCGCTCAGCGTGAACTGCGGGCTGTAGGGTGTCCGGTCGCCGTCCACGCCGTTGATGGCCGGCACATCCTCACCCAGCTCGCTGTCCGTGTACGACAGGCCCAGCCGGGTGACGAGGCCATCCGCCAGCTCGGCTTCGGCATCCAGTTCGAAACCGGCAATA
>CAYMXG010000173.1:0-991 GCA_964394115.1 uncultured Enterobacteriaceae bacterium
CATGCAGCAGGCGCGGGATCTTGTAGATGTTATCCACGTCCACCGCGGAAATGATGGCGGACTCGGGTACATTGGTGAACAGCGCCACTTTCTTGCGTTCGTTGGCTGGCAGCGGCCGGTCCGTGCGGCACAACAGGATGTCCGGCTGGATGCCGATGGACCGCAACTCCTTCACTGAGTGCTGGGTCGGCTTGGTTTTGATCTCGCCCACTGTGGCTATGTAGGGGACCAGGGTCAGGTGCATGAAAACACAGCGGTCGGCGCCCAATTCCACTCGCATCTGGCGAATGGCCTCCAGAAACGGCTGCGATTCGATGTCGCCCACGGTGCCGCCGATCTCCACCATGGCCACCTCGGCATCGTCAGCCCCGGCCACAATGCAGCGCTTGATCTCGTCGGTGATATGCGGGATTACCTGGACCGTGCCGCCCAGGTAGTCCCCGTGCCGTTCGCGCTGGATCACATTCAGGTAAATCCGGCCCGTGGTGTAATTGTTGCGGCGGGTCATGCGGGTGCGCACGAAGCGCTCGTAATGTCCCAGGTCCAGGTCGGTTTCCGCCCCGTCCTCGGTGACGTATACCTCGCCATGCTGAAACGGGCTCATGGTGCCCGGATCGACGTTGATATAGGGGTCCAGTTTCAACAGCGTGACGCGCAGGCCGCGGGCCTCCAGGATGGCCGCGAGGGAGGCGGATGCGATGCCCTTGCCCAGGGACGACACCACGCCCCCGGTGATAAAAATATAGCGAGTCGCAGCAGTTTCAGCGCGGGGCATCGGGATTTTGGGGGACCTTCCCCGACCGGTTCGGGAGAGCCGTGGCGGGGTCGAAAGAGGTTGCCCGGGGAGACATATGCCGGGAGAACATCCTAACAGATCGGGGGGGTGCTGGACTACTGGAGATTGCCTGAATTTGTCATTCCGAGGAGCGCCCGATTGTCATTCCGACCGAAGGGAGGAATCTAGCTGTTTCTGATCCACAAGATCCCTCGG
>CAYMXG010000173.1:1001-5589 GCA_964394115.1 uncultured Enterobacteriaceae bacterium
TTGCTCTACCTCCCACATCCCTGTGGTCGTCCTCGCCGCGCTCGTTCGGGATGACAAACTGAAACACTGCCGGGATACGAGATACGACATACGATATTTGCCATTCGAGTTAAACTAGCTGCCCCCGAACCGGACCACCATGGAGATTTGTCATGCCCTTGTCTGACATCGAAATCGCCCAGAAGGCCAGCAAGAAGCGCATTCTGGAACTCGCCCTGGAGCAATACGGGATTGAAAGCGAGCACCTGGAACCCTATGGCCACTACAAGGCGAAGATGTCTCTCGAGTACATAGAGACGCTGAAATCCCGGCCCGATGGCAATCTCATCCTGACCACCGCCATCAGCCCGACTCCGGCGGGAGAAGGCAAGACCACCACTACCGTCGGCCTCGGGGATGCATTGAATCGCATCGGTAAAAAGACGCTGATTTGCCTGCGCGAACCCTCATTGGGCCCCTGCTTTGGCGTCAAGGGTGGCGCCGCGGGCGGCGGCTACGCGCAGGTCGTGCCGATGGAGGACATCAACCTGCATTTCACCGGCGACTTCCATGCCATCACCTCGGCGCACAACCTGTTGTCCGCGCTGATTGACAACCACATCAACCACGGCAACAAGCTGAACCTTGATCCGCGCCTGATTGCCTGGAAGCGCGTCATGGACATGAACGACCGTGCATTGCGCAAGATTGTCGTGGGCCTGGGCGGCACCGCCAATGGCTTCGTGCGCGAGGACGGTTTCGACATCACTGTCGCCTCCGAGGTCATGGCCATTTTCTGTCTGGCCACCTCGCTCGATGATCTGAAGCAACGCCTCGGCCGCATCGTCATTGGCTATACCCAGGGCGAGCGCAAGCCGGTGCATGCCCGGGATCTGAACGCCCAGGGCTCCATGGCCGCCCTGCTCAAGGACGCAATCAAGCCCAACGTGGTGCAGACACTGGAAAATAACCTGGCCTTTGTCCACGGCGGACCTTTCGCCAATATTGCCCACGGCTGCAACAGCGTCACGGCGACAAAGACGGCATTGAAACTGGCGCAGTACGTGGTGACCGAGGCCGGCTTCGGGGCGGACCTCGGCGCGGAGAAATTCCTCGACATCAAGTGCCGCATGGCGGGGCTGAATCCGGCCGCGGTGGTGCTGGTGGCAACGGTGCGCGCCATGAAATACCACGGCGGCGTCAACAAGGAGGACCTCAACAAGGAAAATCTGGCCGCGCTGGACAAGGGGCTGGCCAATCTGGAGCGCCATTTCACCAACATTCGCGATCACTACGGCCTGCCGTGCGTGGTCAGCATCAATCACTTCACCCAGGACACGGACGCCGAGATCAAGATGCTGCAGGAACGGGTGCAGAAGCTGGGCGGCACCGCGGTGGTGGCGCGGCATTGGGCCGATGGCAGCAAGGGCGCGGAGGAACTGGCGCGCACCATCGTCTCCATCGTCGAGAATTCAAAATCGAAACATAAATACGTCTACGAGGACAACGCCAGGCTGACGGACAAGATTACTGCCATTGCCACCAAGATCTACGGCGCCGGCCAGGTGACTTTCGCCGAGGCCGCGCGCAAGCAACTGGACGAGTGGAACAAGGACTACGGCCACTTCCCCGTGTGCATGGCGAAGACGCAGATGTCACTTACCGCTGACCCGGGGGTGCGTGGCGCGCCCAATGGGCACACGCTGAATGTGCGCGAAGTGCGCCTTGCCAATGGCGCCGGCTTCGTGGTCGCCATCTGCGGCGACATGATGACCATGCCGGGGCTGCCGAAAGTGCCTGCTGCCGAGAAGATTGATGTGGATGGGAGCGGGAATATTTCGGGACTCTTTTGATCGGCGCCATGATTAAACTTTACAACTTCGGCCCCTTCCTCAGCCTCCCTGATGCCAGCCCCTTCGTTCTGAAGGTGGATGCGTACATGCGCGCCGCCGGCATCCCCTTCGAGGTGGTCCCTGGCTTCCAGAACCTGCGCCGCGCCCCCAAGGGCAAACTGCCGTTCATCGAGGATGACGGGACGATCATCGGGGACTCCGCATTCATCCTCGGCCACTTGAAGGAGAAGCATGGCGACCCGCTCGATGCCGGATTGACCGCGGAGCAAAAGGGCACCGCCCATGCCTTCACCAAGATGCTGGATGAAAACTTCTATTGGTGCCTGGTCCATTCGCGCTGGCTCGATGATGCCGGCTGGCCGCACATACGCAGCCAGTTCTTCGGCAACATGCCGGCGCCCATGCGCTGGGTCCTGCCGCTGATCATCCGCCGCGGCGTGGCAAAGTCACTGCACGAACAGGGGATCGGCCGCCACAGTCCGGCGGAGATCCTGGAGATTGCACGGCGCGACCTGCGCGCCCTTTCGGATCTTCTCGGCGACAAACCCTGGTTCTTTGGTTCGCAGGTCACCACCCTGGATACCGTCGCCTTCGGGTTTCTGGCAGGGGTCATCATGCCGCCGTGGAAGTGCGATCTGAACGACCTGGCCCGTTCCATCCCCAACCTGGTCGCATTCGTCGGGCGATTTCAATCCCAATTCTATCCAGCCAAGTGAAATCGGGACGGTTTTCGCGGATCCTGTCGGCGCTGGTTGCGCTGACGATCGCGCCACTGGCTGTACACGCTGATTCTCCTGCTGCCGATGCCATGGTGGCCCATGTGGATGGGAACCAGGAACAGTCCTTCGCGCTGCTGGAACGTGCCGTCAATATCAACAGCGGGACCTTGAACGCCGCGGGCGTGCGGCGCGTGGGTGACCTGTTTCGCGCCGAGTTCGACACGCTGGGGTTCCGGACCGAGTGGGTGGACGGTGCACCATTCGCTCGTGCCGGTCACCTGCTGGCGCAACGGGGCGAACACGGTCCGCGCATCCTGCTCATCGGGCACCTGGACACTGTGTTTGAACCGGACAGCCCGTTCCAGAAATTTCAACGGCAGGGATATTTGGCCCGGGGCCCGGGCACGTCCGACATGAAGGGAGGTATCGTGGTCATGCTGGCCGCGCTGCGCGCTCTTGCAGCCATGGATTCGCTCGATGACGTCCGCATTACGGTGGTGCTGACCGGGGATGAAGAGGATGCCGGCGAACCGCAGGACCTCGCTCGTGCGCCATTGATCGAGGCAGCGCGCGGATCGGATATCGCGCTGGGATTCGAGAATGCCGACGACAACCCGGCCACGGCCGTGATCGCCCGCCGCAGCGCCACCAGTTGGACGTTGAAGGTCAAGGCATCCAGCGCGCACTCCTCGCAGATCTTCCGCGACCACGTCGGCTTCGGCGCCATATTCGAAACTGCGCGCATCCTGCAGGCCTTTCAATCGCAACTGGGCGGAGAGGAATACCTTACCTTCAATCCCGGCCTCGTCCTCGGCGGCGCACAGGTCGAATTCGAGCCGGAACAGTTATCCGGCCGCGCCACAGGCAAGACCAATATCATCGCACCGGACGCCATCGTGGTCGGCGACTTGCGTGCGATTTCCGTGGAGCAACGGGACCGCGCCAGGGCACGTATGCAGGAAATCGTCGCCACGCCCCTGCCGCATGCCGGCGCGGAGATCACCTTTCAGGATGGCTACCCGCCGCTGTCACCCACGGACGGGAATCGAAAGCTGTTGGGTTTGTATGACCAGGTCAGCCGCGATCTCGGTTTCGGCCCGGTGACCGCGGTGGACCCCCGAGACGCCGGCGCCGCGGACATTTCGTTTGTGGGCGGCATCGTGCCCATGGCGTTGGATGGCCTCGGCCTGCTGGGCGGTGACAATCACACCGAGAAAGAGTTCGCCGATTTGCGCACCTTCCGCATCCAGGCCCAGCGTCTGGCGTTGCTGCTGTACCGGCTTGGCTTGGAGGCTGGCGGGACGTCCGATCCTGCAGTGACGGACACGCCATGAATACATCTGACCGCCATGGATGGCGGGAATGCAGATTGCGCAGGAGCATGCCATCTGCCCTGTAGGCTCGAAGCGCCGCCTTTCGTCGCTGCGCGTCCAGCTGCGCTCGACAGTCCGCCCCGCACTTCCGTGTGCGGGCGTGCGCAGCTTTGCTGCGAACCCCCGCGGCTTACGGACTGCCGCCGCAGGATCAGACATCCCTCTTTAGCCAGCGTTTTGGAAGTGCCTTTTATGTTCCGGTTTGCCTGTCGTAGACGACCTTTCCGTCGAAGAGGGTCATCCTGATCTCGGCGTCCTTAACCTTTTCTGCCGGCAACATAAAAAGGTTGGCGGACCAAATCACGATGTCGGCCAGTTGCCCTGGCGCCAGGGTTCCCACGCGGCCTTCATCGAACGCCGCATAGGCGGCGTCAGACGTGTAGGCCGCCAGTACCTCGTGCAACGCCAGGCGTTGGCCCGGCACAAATCCTCCCACCGGCAATCCCGCCGCCGTCGTGCGCGTCAGCGCAGTGTGAATCCCCGGACGCGGATCCAGTTCCACCACGGGCCAGTCGGTGCCGAACGCCAGACGCCCGCCGGCGTCGCGGATACTTTTCCACGACCAGGCCCGCGCTGCGCGTTCGGGTCCGAGGTTTACCGCCCAGACATCGAGAATATTCTGATTGGGGCTGGCATGAAACGGCTGCATGGAGGCGATGACGCC
>CAYMXG010000174.1:0-5561 GCA_964394115.1 uncultured Enterobacteriaceae bacterium
CCGGGCCGGTGGCCATGGTTCCCGGGTTACTGTTCTACGTCATCATGCTGACCCACTTTCCCGCCATCTCTGCGCAAGTGTTGCCGTCGGCATTTCTGCTGAACGCGATGGGGTCCCGGGCGCTGGAGATTTTTTATCAGATTGCGTTGCTGGGGACCCTGGTGCAGACCGGGGTGGGCGTCGTGCACGCGTTCAATGAACGACTGGATAGTTGGTGGCATACCACGGGCAAGGCCATGCCGCGCGTGTTGCGGCCGGCGGTGGCCCTGACGCTGATGCTGGCCGCGACGTTGCTGGCAAAGATCGGGCTGGTGGGATTGCTGAACCTGGTCTTTAATACCCTGGCCTGGTTTTTTATTGTGATCTTCCTGGGTCCGTTATTTACCGTGGGCATGTACCAGGTGGTAAAAGGCGCACGGAGTTCACCGGTGGTGACGTGAAACTCCATCCATGCCCATGTTGACCAGACGCGTATTTCTCATTTCCGGCGGCCTGCTGGGGGGCGGCCTGGCGCTGGGGGTGGTGTTGTGCCCGGATCGCCTGAGCTTGCGTACATCCGTATCCGGGGAGTACTCCCTGGTCACATGGCTCCGGATCCATCCGGACAACACGGTGACCATCCTGGTGCCTCACGTGGAGATGGGGCAGGGCAGCCAGACCGCACTGGCCATGATGCTGGCGGAGGAACTGGAGGCGGATTGGGCACAGGTGCGCGTGGAACAGGCGCCGGCGGAAAACATGTTCGCCACCGGCGACGTGGTACGGGTATACATGTTGGGTGCGCGCGAGTTTACGCCGGGGATTGCGCGGCGGCTGGACCTGGCCACCTACCAGGTTGCAAAGCTGATGGATATGCAACTCACCGGCGGCAGCCTGAGTATTCGCAGCACCGGGCGACTGGGGATGCGTCGCGCCGGCGCGGCCGCGCGGGAGATGCTGCTTCAGGCCGCCGCGGAACAATGGGGTGTGCCGGTAACGGAATGTCACGCGGAACTCGGAAGCGTGATCCACAGCGCGAGCGATCGCCGCGCCAATTATGGGGCCCTCGCCCAGGCTGCCGCCGTTTTGAAACCGCCCCCTGCCCCGCGATTGAAGCTGCGCAAGGAATACCGGCTCTGCGGGCAGTCCCCGCAACTGCTTCACGTTGAACGCGCGGTGCGCGGCACACTGGCATATGGAATGGATGCGGTGGTGCCGGGCACGAAGTACGCCGCTATTCGCCATGTGCCGGCCTTTGGCGGCGCAATCAGCAATTTCGATGCAGCAGCCGTGTCCAGCCTGCCTGGCGTACGGGACATTCTGCAACTGCCTGCTGCCATGGCCATCATTGCGGACAGCTACTGGCAGGCTCAACGTGCACTGGATCAATTGCCGGTGGAGTTTCTGCCTGCGGACGATTTGGCGCCGGACTCCGGCGCATTGAGCATTCAATTTGATGAACTATTGGCGACCGGCACGGTGGAAACGGATTTCACGCTGGGCGCGGCACCCGAGGCGAAAGCCCCATCGGAGAGCGTGTTTGCATCCACATATGCCGTGCCATTCCTTGCCCACGCCACGCTTGAGCCCATGAATTGCACGGCCTGGTTGCACGATGGCAAGCTCGATATCTGGACCAGCACCCAGGATCCATTGGGGACGCGGGCAGTGGCGGCGAATGCCGCCGGGGTAACCGAGGAGGCTGTCACAGTACACGCCCTGCATCTGGGCGGGGGATTCGGGCGGCGTACACCGGGTTCGTTCAACTACGTGGCGGACGCGGCCCGCATCGCCCGGCGCGTCAATCACCCGGTCAAGCTGCTGTGGAGCCGTGAGGAGGATATCCGTCACGATCATTTCCGGCCGGCGGTGCAGGCCCGCCTGCAAGCCGAATTGGGAGGCGACGGGTTGCCGCTGTCGTGGCGGCAGGTTTACACCGACATCGGCTACAACCAGGACCGGGCTGCGGCGACTGTCCCCTATGCCATCCCGAATCAGCGCATCGGTCGCGTGGCGCATAAAGTCAACGTGCCGCTGGGCTACTGGCGCAGTGTTGAACATTCCTACCAGGGATTCTTCATTGAATCCTTTGTAGATGAACTGGCCCAGCAGGCCAGGGTCGATCCCCTGGAATTCAGGCTGCGCATGTTGCGCACCGCGCCCCGTTTTCAGCGCGCCTTGCAGCGCGCCGCGGAACTGATTGGGTGGGGCGACTCCCGCCGCGTCGGTGCGGGCAAGGGAATCGCCGTGAAGGAAAGCTTCGGCACAATCGTTGCCGAAGCGGCAGAGGTCGAAGTCTCGGCGACGGGCGACCTGCGGGTACTGCGTATCTGCGCGGCCGTGGATGCGGGCGAGATCGTGCATCCGGATAATGCCCGGGCCCAGGTGGAGGGCGGCATCCTGTTCGGACTGGGCGCCGCATTAAAAGGCCGGATCACAATTGCGGGCGGCCGTGTGGAACAGGGCAACTTTGACGATTATCCCGTGTTGAGCATGGCGGAGACGCCGGTGATTGAGGTTGATTTTCTCGACAGTGACGCGGCCATGGGCGGCATTGGCGAGGTGGGAGTCCCCCCGTGCGCCCCGGCCGTGTGCAATGCAATATTTGCCGCCACCGGTGTTCGCCTCCGGCACCTGCCGGTGGCCGGGCAGGTGCTGAATTCCTGAATTTGTTCGGCGGGATGAATCCCGCCGCGCCGATCCTGCGGCACAACGCGGTTTTGCCTCTCCCTGCTAGAATACGCGCCCCGTCACATCGGCGGGCGGGGCCAACCAGGTAGTGGGCATGAAACTGGACGCAGAATCGTTTCGCAAGTGGGACCACAAGGCGGTGACGCTGCTCGGCATGTCCGGGGTCGGCAAGACCCGGCTCGGCCGCGTCCTGCGCCAGCGGGACTGGTTTCATTTCTCCGCTGATTATCGCATCGGCACTCACTACCTGGACGAATACATCCTCGATGACATCAAGGAGCAGGCCATGGGCAGTCCGTTGCTCAACGACCTGCTGCGCTCCGATTCCATTCATATCGCCAATAATCTCTCGGTGGATAACCTGCGACCGTTGTCGGCATTTCTGGGCAAGGTCGGCAATCCGGCGCAGGGCGGCATCGGCCTGAAGGAATTCAAGCGGCGGCAGCAATTGCACCGGCAGGGTGAGATTGCCGCCATGCACGATGTGCCCGACTTCATCCGCCGGGCGCGGGAAATTTATGGTTACCATTCCTTTGTCAATGACGCCAGCGGCAGCCTGTGCGAGCTGGATGATGAGCAGGTCCTGGATGTGTTGGCGCAGCACACCCTCATCATCTATATCAAGGCAACGGCGGCGGACGAGGCCGAATTAATGCAGCGCGCAGAGTCGGATCCGAAGCCGCTTTATTACCGGGAAGAATTTTTCGACGCGCAAATGGCCGAGTTTCTCGCCGCACGGAGTCTTGAATTCGCCGCCCAGGTGCCCCCCGATGATTTTGTGCGCTGGGTATTCCCGCGGCTGTTCCGGGCGCGCGGACCGCGCTACGAGGCCATCGCGAAGAAATATGGCTACGTGGTAAGCACGGCCCAGGTCGCCGCGGTCCAGTCCGAGGCGCAATTCCTGGCACTTGTAGAAAATGTCCTGGGGAAGCGGTAACGGCCATGCCGCTGGTTGCCAACTCCGATTTACCGAGTTTTCAGCGCCTGCGAGATGTGGGTGGGACGGTCATTCCGCGCGCCCGCGCGGAACACCAGGACATCCGCGAATTGCACATTGGCCTGTTGAACATGATGCCGGACAAGGCCCTGGAGGCCACCGAGCGGCAGTTTTTCCGGCTCGTGGGCGAGAGTAACCAGATCGCGCAGTTCTACATGCATCCGTTTTCGTTACCGGGACTGGTGCGCGGGCCCGAAGGCCGGGCGCACGTGGAACGCTATTATGAAAGTTTTGAACAGATCCAACGCGACGGCCTGGACGCGCTCATCGTGTCCGGCGCGATCCCGGGCCCGGAATTATCGGCGCTGCCGTTCTGGAAACCGCTTATCCAGGTCATTGATTGGGCCTACGAGAATGTGACCTCCACGCTTTGTTCCTGCCTGGCCACGCACGCGGTGCTGGAATTCCGGTACCACCAGAAGCGGAGGCCATTGCGAAGGAAATGCTGGGGCGTGTATTCCCACCAGGTTACGCAAAGAACGCATCCAATGATGGTCGGAGTCAATACCCGCTTTGACGTGCCGCATTCGCGCTTCAATGAGATCGGGGCTGACCAGTTTGCTGCTGCGGGACTGCCGGTGCTGGTGGAGAGTCCCGAGGCCGGTGTGCACCTTGCGGTCAGCGGCGATGGCTTGCGCCTGGTTTTTTTCCAGGGCCATCCCGAGTATGAGCAGATCAGCCTGATGAAGGAATACAAGCGCGAGATCGGGCGTTTCATCCAGCGCGAAATTGCTGTCTATCCGCCGTTCCCGGAACATTTCTTCACCGATTTGCACCGCGCTATCCTGGCCGAGTACCGCGATCAGGTTGAAATGGCGATGCAGCGCGGCGTGCATGTACCGCTGTTCCCGGAGCACCTGCTGGTATCGGAACTGGACAACACCTGGCATGACAGCGGCGAGGCGGTCATCAACAACTGGATCGGCGCTGTCTATCAACTGACCCACGTGGATCGACGCCGCCCGTTTCGTGACGGCGTGAATCCCGCCGATCCATTCGGTCTGCATCGCAGTGGGCGTACCGGTGACTGACGTGCGCGCAGCGGTTTCCCCGCGCCGCGTCGGATTTGTCAGCCTCGGGTGCCCCAAGGCGCTGGTGGATTCAGAGCGCATCCTCACCCAGTTGCGGACCGAGGGCTACGAGATAGCGCCGACCTATTCCGAAGCCGACGTGGTGGTGGTCAACACCTGCGGGTTTCTGGAAAGCGCGCAGGAGGAATCCCTGGATGCCATTGCCGAGGCGCTGACCGAGAACGGACGTGTCATCGTCACCGGCTGTCTGGGTGCCAGGGGCAATCTCATCCGTGAACGCTTCCCCGACGTGTTGAGCGTAACCGGGCCGCAGCAATATGAGTCCGTGGTCCAGGCAGTGCATTCGGCGTTGCCGCCTCCGGTTCACAATCCGTTTGCCGATTTGGTGCCACCCCAGGGCATACGCCTGACACCGCGCCACTATGCCTATCTGAAAGTGGCCGAGGGATGCAATCACAAGTGTACGTTTTGCATCATCCCCAGCATGCGTGGAAAACTGGTCAGCCGGCCCATTGGCAATGTCATGGCCGAGGCCGAGGCCCTGGTGAATTCAGGCGTCAAGGAATTGCTGGTGATTGCGCAGGACACCAGCGCCTATGGCAGTGACCTGCACAATCAACCGGATACCTGGCGCGGGCAGCAATTGCCAACGCGCTTTCTTGAGTTGTGCAAAGAATTGGACGCGCTTGGTGTCTGGGTGCGGTTGCATTACGTCTATCCCTATCCCCATGTGGACGAGGTCATTCCGTTGATGCGCGAGGGTGGACTGTTGCCCTATCTCGATGTCCCGTTTCAGCACGGCAGTCCACGCATCCTCAAGCAGATGCGTCGTCCGGCCGCCGCCGAGGACACCCTGCGACGCA
>CAYMXG010000175.1:0-5541 GCA_964394115.1 uncultured Enterobacteriaceae bacterium
GCGACGAGGAGCTGCTACAGGGTGACGGGACGATTGGACTCGGCGGTACGCCGGAGGAAGATCCCGGGGCCGCGGTGCGTTTCCATATGGAGCACCTGCGGTAACTGAAGTACGCCTGGACCGGGAGCTACCCGGCAGTTGCCGCGGGATTCAGCAGTTCCGGTCCCTCGTTACCCGTGGAATTGATTGCCCGTCCCACGGCGTACCCGGTCATTCTGCCTGCGTACGGTCGCAGCAGCGTCAGGTCGCCGGCATTCAGCCAGCCGTCATACTGGGGTGGATCAAGAATTACCGGCATCCGGTCATGCACCTGCAGCAGTGTTTCGTTGGCCGTCGTGGTCAGAATGGCGAAGGTTTCCATCGCCTTGCCGTCGTGAACCCAACTGTCCCAGAGTCCGGCGAAGGCCAGAATTTCGGTTTCCGCCAGCCGGAAATACCAGGGTTGCTTGGGGCTGCCGCTTTGCTTCCATTCGTAGAAGCCGTTGGCCGGGACCAGGCAACGGCGACGGCGCACTGAGGTTCGAAAGAAGGGCTTTTCCGCCACCGTCTCGCTGCGGGCGTTGATAGGGCGGGTTTTGGGCCTGGATTTCATCCAGTGCGGAACAAATCCCCACTGACAAAGCGTCAGCTCACGGCGGTCCGTCTGGGAGCGCACAATGGGTAACGACAGAGATGGCGCAGCATTGAAGCGCGGGGTGAACGCAATGGGATCAAACACACCGAAGTGGGCCTGCAGGTCACTGATCAGGGAATGTACGGCATAGCGTCCACACATGCCCAAGCATAACGCATCACACTTCTCTATATATACGACTCCAGCATGTCGCGCTCGTCCTGGGGAATATTCGTGTTCTGCAGGCGGTTCTTGATCATGTTTCCGTCGATGTGCTTGCTCTCAATCAAGGACTTCTTTTCATCCGGTGTCAGTGCATCGGAGAAGAACAGGTTGCTGGCGGGGACCATGCCCATCTCCACTATGACATCGATCTCGCCGGACATCTGTCGAAACTTGTCGATGGGCTGCTCGATCCGGCGCATGGCAAAGTCCTTGTCCACGATACCGGCCCTGTAGATGGCATGAATTTCCATGCGATAGCTGATGACATGCGCCGGATCCTCCGATTTGCCGATGGCCGCCTCAATGTGTTCCAGCCTTGGCTCCAGCATGGAACGCAGGGAATCCAGTACCTGCTGATCCTCAAGCCGGTCAGAATAAATGTCGAGGATATTGCTGATATCGAGCTGGTTGTAGGTGTCGGTGCTGAACAATTCGTTGCAGCGATAGGACAACAGCTTGTACGAGCGAAAGCCGAGTGTGGAATAGATATCCGTCAGATCGCGAATGTACCGGTTGAAACCCAGGGCGCAGACCAGTTGCGAATGATTCAATTCAAGCTGGGCGGCGACCTTGTTGATGCGAACGATGAAGTCCGCATTCGGGTCCGCATTGACCTTGTGAAAAATGCGCACCAGATCGGTATCTGAAGCGGTCAGAAGTTCATTAAAGCTCACCATGGGGGTTAGGCTTTCGGGTCAGCGTTTCGGGCGCAGAAAATCAGCGAGTATCGGTCGTTCATCCGCAGGGGTATTCTCGTCATTCAGGCGTGCCTCAATCAAGTCCCTCGGGATCAGTCCCCTGGCCAGCAGCCGGCGCTTTTCCTCCGGCAGGATGGTATTGCGGAAGAAGATGTCGCCGGCCGGAATTATCTTCGCATCCACAATAATCCCCACTTCGTTCAAAAGTGCGCGGAATCCACTGTCGGTCCGGTTCAGCCGCGCTTCGGCAAAATCCATTCCGGCAATTCCCTCATTGTAGACGGTACGCATCTCGGACTTGTAGCGATCAATTATCATCGAGTTGACCGTCTCCTCAATGCGCTGCTCCACGTGCTCCAGGCGCTCCTTCAGCAGGTACTGCATGACCTGCAGGTTGGCGGGGTCCTCTTTGACTGCCGTGTAGATCGCCAGCACATCGTCCAGTGGCAGGCGCCGATAGATGTCGGTGGTAAATACATTATTCCTTTCCTTTGCCAGTTCCTCGAAGGTTGCATATCCGAGCAGGGGCATTATCTCGGTGATCAGGCGGGCATGGTGATTGAACCCGACCGCACAAATGAGTTGCTCGTTGCGCAGCCCTTCGGCCTTGGCAATTTCACCAAGCCGGCTGCCCATGGACGTGGAACTGTCTTTGTAGCGAAAAAAGCGCTGGACCAGGCCTTCTTCCGCTGCAGTCAGGATGGCACGAAATTTAGAAGTGGGGACTGATTCGTTATCTGACATTTTGCCGTGCTTCCGATCCGGCCAGGCCGGCACGCGCCTGGGTCACTTCAGCAACTGTTGCAGTACGCCGAAATTTCTCACCCAGGGCGTCACCTGGCGCAGATTCTCCGGCAATTGTCCGGCCGCCTGTGCGGCTTCGGCATAGCTTGCGTATGCCCCATACAGGGCGTTGTAGCGCGTGGCGCCGTTGATCTGGACCTCCACGTAGGCGGATTCCGCGCTGATGCCTGCGTCACGCAGAAATCGCTGGATGTCCTTTTCATTGGTGACACTGCCGATTTGCAGCGTGTAGGAATCAGGGGGTTGCGCACGGACCCAATCCTCGCGCCGCGGGCCGGGGGCAGGCGTTGTGTCCGCAGGTGGCGGTTTGACCGCCGCAGCGGCCTTCTGCTCGGGGACGTAAACCCGGGTCGTGGGCGCCGGCTGCGCCGGTTTGGTGGCAGCCACGGGGGCCGTGGGAGTGGCAGGAACTGTGGGAGCTGACGTGGCGGCGAGCGCTGCCGGGAGGTCTTCCGGATGGGCGATGGGTGCCGTTGCCGAGGCGGATGTTGCACCCGCCAGGTGATCCAGTTTGTCGCGGGCCTCCATAAGACCTTGTGCCGCGGCGCGTTCATACCATTGTTTTGCCACAGCCGTGTCCTTCGCCACTCCGAAACCGTTTTCATAAAACACGCCCAGGTTGAATTGTGCCTGGGCCACGCCCTGGGCCGCGGACTTGTTGAACCAGTTCAATGCCTGTTTGTAGTCCCGCTCCAGGCCGCGTTCAAACGCATACATCACGCCCAAACTGTACTGTGCATGGGCATGGCCCTGGCCGGCAGCCTTGCGAAACAGGTCGGCCGCACGCGCATCATCGCGGTTCACGGCCAGGCCCCGGAAATACATCAATCCCAGGTTGAATTGGGCATCCACCTGCCCGCCGTTTGCAGCCAGTTCCCACCATTTTGCCGCCTCGATCTGGTCCTGGGCCACGCCCTCTCCACGAAAATACTTCGCGCCCACCTGGTATTGCACGGCCGGATCGCCTTGCTCGGCGGACTTGCGGTACCACTGCAACGCCTGCACCGAGTCTGCCGGCACACCATGACCATAGTCATACATGACGCCAAGGAGTTTTTGTGCCTCGGAATTCCCGTCGTTCGCCAGTGGTTGGATGATCTTCAGGGCCTCCGCATAATTGCCTTTAAGGTAGGCGGCGCGGCCGGCCTCATAATCCTGGGCGAGTGCGGGGCCACACAGGAGGATTGCCCCCAGCATCGTGCCGCACAGCCGGCGCACAAACCTCGCGCTGCCGCGTGCCGCCAAATGACCGAGTGCGGGGTCAGGCCATGGATTTGGCGAGCGCAAAGATTTCCTCGGCATCGAGTATTACCGTGTTGCTTTCAAAGAGTTTTGCGATGCAGGCCCGATGCAGGGCCAGTTTCAGTGTGCCAAAGCCAATGGCGCCCCAGACGATCTTGCCGTGCCGATCCTTGCCCCGATCCATCATGTCGGCACCTGCGATCCCCAATGGCGGTGTCGCGTTGGCATCCGCGATCATGCGCAGGCCGGAATTGTCCCGCCAATGCGCTTCATCCAGCAGCACGACCCCGGCCGCGCCGGTGGCGAACACGATGTTGGCTCCGGCTATGGCGCGACCCCGGTCATCATTGCTGGCCGCGCCAATGGGCTCAATGTCCACGCCAAAGTGCGCCTTGATCTCCAGGCAGCATTCCTTCGCCCGCTTGCCATCGCGGGAGGTAATGGCAACATTGGCGCCTTCGCGACTCAACATGACCGCAGCCCGTTGTCCCACCGGCCCGGTACCGGCCAGCACGACGGCCCGCTGCCCGGCAAGCGTCCCGCTGCCTGCGAGCCGGGCAACCGCGGCGGCGGCCGTGGTATTGCTGCCATTGCTGTCGAGCATGACCGAGACGCGGAAGTCGGCGAAGAACACTTTCTGCACCGCCTTGAACAAGGTCGTCCCCGCGGTCATGTCGCTGCCACCGATGAACAGCGCGGTGAATTTCTTTTCCTTCGGTGCCCGGGTAAAGATAGCCCCTTCGACCAGGGCGCGAACATTCTGTGGCGTGCAGCCGCCGTGACCGATGACATGGTCGGCCCCGCCGTCGTAGCCCACTACGGTGTCGAAAACCGCGGCATGCTGGTCGGTGTCCAACTGAAACAAAAGTTTCTTCATGCTAGCTCCCTGGTCAGTCAGAGTTTCCCGGGCTATCCGAACCGGATTTCAGAAGCCTGCAGGCACGATTCGGCCGCTGTTTCTTCAGCGTAAATTAACCGAACCGCTTCAGCACCACAACCAACTGCGATCATGCCGCGGCGCTCAGGACTAACCGTTCCCGGGCGGTTTTGGATACCATGCAGCCGGAATTTTTACGTCCGCGGAGGGTGCCAATGATTAAGGAAAAATCCATGCAGGATTTTCTGGATGAACTGGCCAGCAAGGCGCCAACGCCCGGCGGCGGAGGTGCTGCAGCCGTGATGGGTGCCATGGGCGCAGCACTGGTGAGCATGGTTGCGAATTTCACCCTGGGCAAAAAGGGTTACGAAGCAGTTGAATCGGAGGCGGCCGGGCTGCTGCATAAGGCCGAGGCGCTGCGTCGGCAACTTGCCGAAATGGTCAGTGCAGACGTGGATGCATTCAATCAAGTCATGGGTGCCTACGGCATGGCACGCGAAACGGATGCCCAAAAGGCGGAGCGCACCACGGCAATCCAGGCGGCCCTGAAACAGGCGGCAGACGTGCCGCTGGCCTGTGCCCAATTGTGTGCAGAGGTCATTCGCCTGACCCGGCCCATGGCCTCCATCGGCAACAAAAATGTGATCAGCGACGCCGGTGTGGCAGTGGTGGCGGCGGAGGCCGCCCTGCGCTCCGCGGCGCTGAATGTCTACGTAAATATCGGCGCCATCAAGGATGAGGCATTTGTGGCGGACCGGCGGCAGAGACTGGAGCAGATCCTCGCCGGTTCGGAACAACTCACCGAAGAGGTCTATGCGCTGGTGAAAAGCAGGCTGTGAAATGAATGGCACTTACTTATGGGCTTTTCGCGCGTCACCCTGTGCCACGACACCGGGTCCAGTAAAAGGTAATGCCTTAATTTCTCCTGGACCCCGGCATTCGCCGGGGAGACCGAGAGGCAAATGTTCAAGTGTGATCGAGCAATTTGGCTTGCGAAAGTACCATTTGGTTCTGAAGCATTTAATCTTTCTCGACGATGCGCATGGAGAAGTCCACGGCCTTAACATCCTTGGTCAAGGATC
>CAYMXG010000176.1:0-726 GCA_964394115.1 uncultured Enterobacteriaceae bacterium
ACATGTGGTGCAGCAGCACGTAGGCGGAACCGGGGGCGTACACGGACTGCATGTTGCCGACCATGGCGATGTAACTGGAAAAGCCGAGCAGCAGGTCGCCCTTGAACCAGCGCGTCAGGTAATCGGCGATGCTCATGGTGAACAGACGGATGGCCTCGGCCTGCAGTGCCGGCGGGAGTTTTTGCAATTGCCAGGCCAGCTTGCCGGCGCGCCATAAATCGCGCAGGCCGCCACCGACATTGGGAGGTGTCTCGAGGACCTGGTCACGCAGCACGTCGGCGACCTTTTCGATGACCTGCTCGAATTCGACGTAACGCGCGGCATCTTCCGGGCATTGGCGGCGCAGGAAATCCATGGATCGCGCCTTGTCATTGTTCAGTTGCATATACTGCCCGTCAGGACCCAGCACAAAGCTGGAATATTCCCGCGTCTTGATCTCCAGGCCGTAGCGCGCCAGTTCCAGGTCGCGGATCACCTTGGGATTCAACAGGCTGACGGTGTAGGAACAGGTGGAATTGCGAAAGCCGGGATGAAACTCCTCGGTGACAGCAGCCCCGCCGACCACATGGCGCCGCTCCACGACCTTGACGCGCAGACCTGCGCGCGCGAGATACCCCGCGCAGGTCAGGCCGTTATGACCGGCGCCGATGACGATCACATCAAATTGATTCTTGTCGCCCATGACTGTTTTCTCGTGATGATTCCGAGGGGAGGGGTGTGTAGGGC
>CAYMXG010000176.1:736-5498 GCA_964394115.1 uncultured Enterobacteriaceae bacterium
CAGCCCGCCGGGATGCAGCGGCTCGCGTAGGGCGGGATTTATCCCGCCGGGATGCAGCGGCCGGCTGAAGCCGGCCCTACATTGCCAGGCATCACACCGAATCACCCCAGAGGAATTACAGCACGAACCGGCGTGGTGATCTTCCCGGCTTATGAGTCAGGAAAAAGGGCTAAGTGCCGCGGGTTGTCATCCCGAACGAGCACAGCGAGGATGGATCATGTGGGCACTAGAAACCAAAGATCCCTCGCTCCGCTCGGGATGACAAAATTAATCCGAGTCACGACCGGGAAAAATAGCCGCTTTACGCTTTTCTGGGCTTGGCGTTTTTCCGGTACAGCAGCGGCGTCGTGCGTGCAAATCTTTGAAAGGCGGCGTAAAACGCCGAGGCGGAATTGAAGCCAACGGTGTAGCCGATTTGCAGCACCGATTGGGCGGCGCTGGCCGGGTCCCGCAACATGGTCTGGGCAGCCGCCACGCGCCGGCGATTGACGAAGTCGCGAAAACTCATCTGAAACTCGCGATTGATTACCTGGGACAGGTAGGTGGGGGAGACCCCCATGCGCTGCGCCAGCGAACCCAGGGACAACTCCGGATTGTTGTAGCCGCGCTCGGAAATGATCATGCGCTCCAGGTTCCTGCGGATCTCCCTTACCGCCGGCTCCGACAGGCGCGTACGCTCATATTTGTCCAATGCCTGACCCTGTTCCGCGGACAGGCGCGCGCGATCCGTGCCTCGCTGCAGGCTGCTGACATCATAGTAGGAAGTGCAGGTCTGGATGCGGCCGCGCCGCACGATGAGAAAATCCACGCCGACGAAGGACACATTGTCGCCCGTGGCCGGCAGGTTAAAGATGGGCTCGATGTCCTTTCCGCGCATGATCCATTGCACGGCGGTGGTCCCGCCCAGGGAACCGGTGCGGTTGATGATCTCGTAGTGCATGTCCGGGTAGCGCTCAAAACTTTCTTCGCAGTAGGCGATGATGTCATCGCCGACGATCTCCTTTTCGTGCACGCTGTCGATATAACAGCCATCGGGTGTGAAGCAGCGCCGCACCGCCTGCGCGTCCTGGTCATTCCACGCGCCCATGTAGCGCTCCACGATGTCGGCACGCCTGGCGGGACGAATCATGGGGGCTGGGGATTCGCCGCCGGGGCTCAGCCGGTGGGGAACAGGTACTGTTCGATCACACGGCAGGAGAGGTCCACCAGCATCGGCGTCAGTTCCTGTGCGGTCTGGGTTTCGTGGCGGGTATGGACCCAGCCCAGGTAGGTAAAACTGCGTGCCGCAAAGAACAGCGGCAGCCGGTCCAGATCCCGATCCGGTAACGGGCGTACAGAGCGATATCCCTTTATCAACGCGTCGCGGGCGGACGGGAAGTATTCCGCATCAAAGTGGAAAAACAGCGACGTGGCCAGGTCGAACAGGTGCCAGCCAAAACCGGCATCGTCGAAGTCGATGGCGCGTACCTGGTCCCCGTCCACCAGCAGGTTCTCCGGGGTGAAATCTGCGTGGATCAGGCTGTAGGTTTCCGGCCGCTGGCCAAATTCGTTCAGGTCCCGCTCCACCTGTTGGCGGCCCTGATGAATCAGGGCACGTTGATCCGGCGTCAGTGCGGCCAGTTCCCAGAAGCGGCCCCAGAACGGACTTTCCCCGACCAGCCCGTCGCTATCCCAGGCGTGACGCTGAAACCCGGCCGGCACGCGCCACGCACTGGCCTGGTTGTGCATGCGGCCGGTGAGTTCACCGATGGTGTGAAAGACACGCTCAATCTCCTCCGTGTCACCGGCAACGCCACTTTCCGCACTGCCGAGCTGGCGCCCGTCCACCCAGGCGAACAGATCCACCTGCCGTATCTCGGGCACGCCGGCGTGACCGGCCTTGATAAACAGGTCTCCCGCGCTGGTTGGGATCAGGGTCGGCACATTAATTCCGCTTTCATCCAGCGCGCGCATCCACAACAACTCGGAATGCAATTCAGCATCGGTATGATAGGCGTGCCGATGAATGCGCAGCGCGTAACGTTCACCGTCTGGCATGGTCGCGCGAAAAACCGCGTTCTCGCGCATCTTAATGATCTCGAGCCCGGCGCCTTGCAGCCCCCAATGGGGCAGAGCAGCCTGGGCCAGCGCCGTCAGGCGTTCACCTTGTTCGGCCGGCGTGAGGGAATAAAAATTCGTCACAGACTGGCAAGAGCGTCGTCCAGGGTTTGCAGCACGAGGTCTGCATGGTCCCGGGAAAACGGCATCGGCGGGCGCATCTTCAACACATTGTCATGTTGCCCGATACGGCTCAGCAGTACGCCGCGGTCGCGCATGCTGTTCACGAGGCGCTTGGTCTCGTCGGTGGCGGGTTCCTTTGATTTTCTGTCGCGCACCAGCTCGGCGCCGAAGAACAGGCCGCGGCCACGGACGTCGCCAATGAGGTCATGCTTCTGTTGCAGGCGCTTCAGGCCGGCAATGACGTAGTCGCCGACTACGCGGGCGTTATCCACCAGCTGCTCGTGCTTCAACACATCCAGCACCGCCTTACCCACGGAGCAGGAAACCGGATTACCGCCAAAGGTGTTGAAGTACATAACGCGGTTTCGAAACGCCGACATGATGTCGGGTCGCGCAATCACCCCCGCCAGCGGATGCCCGTTGCCCATGGGCTTGCCCAGCGTAACCAGGTCCGGGACCACACCGTAATGCTGATAACCCCACAGGTGATTTCCCATGCGGCCGAATCCGGGCTGTACTTCGTCGGCAATGTAGAGTCCGCCGGCATTGCGCACGTGTTCCACCGCCAGGCGCATGAAATCCGGCGGCACATCCGGCAGTCCCTCGCTGGAGAAGATCGTGTCCACCAGCATGGCCGACAGGCGCAGGCCATCGGCGTGCAATCCATCGATGGCGCGCTTGACCTCGTCGGCATAATGGCGCGCCAGTGCCGCGCCGGCTACCCCATCGGGACCGTGATACGTGCACGGTGACGGGATCATCCGGATGTGTTTGCCGATGCCTTCCGGCGGCGGAAAGATGGTGCTGACCTGCGCCACCGCGGCGGAGTTGCCGTGATAGCCCCAGTTGCTGCAGATGATGCCGGTGCCGCCGGTATGAAGGTTGGCCATGCGCATGGCCAGTTCGTTTGCCTCGGTGCCGGTGCAGACAAAGGCGACTGTGGAGAGCGGGGCATCGAACATCGCCGTCAGTTGCTCGCCGTAATCCAGGATGGTCTCGTGCAGGTAGCGCGTGTGCGTGTTCAGGGTCGCCGCCTGCCGCGCCAGCGCCTCGACCACACGCGGATGGCAATGCCCCACGTGGGGCACATTGTTATAGCAATCGAGGTAGCGCCGCCCGTCGGCGTCGAACACCCATACGCCTTCGCCACGCACCAGGTGCACGGGATTCTCGTAGAACAACGGGTTGCCCGGCCCCAGCAGGCGTTCGCGGCGTGCGATGAGGTCTTCAATGCGCATAGGCCCCTATTCTAACGGGAGTGGGGGATGGGGGTTTAGTGATGAATGGCACTTTCTTGGGGACCGTGAATTGTCACCCGTGCCCCCTTGTCATACCGGCGGAAGCCGGTATCCAGTGGATGTTTGGTGATGTTCTGGACCCCGGCCCCCGTGTCGTTGCACGGGGCAGGCTTCGCCGGGGTGACAACAAATGTTCTAGCGCCGGGGATGATGCTGGACATGCTCCGCCGTGATCTCGGCAATGTTGCGCGTCCCCAGCAGCGTCATATCCAGCAGGATCTCCGAGCGCAGGATTTCCAGGGCCCGTTCCACGCCCGCCTGGCCGCCGGCAGCCAGGCCATAAAGGTAGGACCTGCCAATGGCACAGGCACTGGCGCCGAGGGCCAGCGCCTTGATGACGTGGGTCCCGCGCCGCACACCGCCATCCACAATGACGTCGAGTGTATTGCCGATCCTGTCCCGAATCGGGCGCACACAATCCACCGGCGCAGGCGTGCTCTCCAGTTGCCGCCCGCCGTGATTGGAAATCATGATCCCGCGCGCGCCGATATCCACGGCATGCTGAGCGTCCGCGGGGGACATCAGGCCCTTGATTACCACCGGGCCATCCCATTGCCGGACCAGCCATTCCGCGTCCTTCCACGTCACGGAACGATCGAATTGGCCGTTGATGAAATCAAACAGCGACATGGACGTACTCGCGGCGGGTACGCGGTGGGAAACGTTGGCCAGCTCAAATCCCGGATGCAGCAGCGCCTGCAACGACCAGCCGGGATGGGTGACGAAACTCCACCAGCTCGCTGCGGTCCATTGCGGCGGCAGGATCATGCCGCTGCGCTTGTCGCGCTCGCGATTGCCGGCCATGGCTGTGTCCACGGTCAGGCACAACGCGGCATAACCCGCGGCCTTGCAGCGCTGCACGAATTCGGACGTCAACCCGCGATCCTTGAATATGTAGAGTTGAAACATCTTCGGGCCGGTCGTCAGCGCGGCCACATCCTCCAGCCGGGTCGTGGCGACGGTGGACAGCGAATACAGCGTGCCGAATTTTGCCGCCGCCCGGGCTACAGCCGGTTCCGCGCCATGGTGGAACAGGCGTGACATGCCCGTGGGCGCCAGCAGCACCGGCCAGTCCAGTTTCAACCCCAGTAATGAGGTGGTTGCATCAACCTCCGTCACGCCACGCAGCTGGGCCGGCAGCAATTCGTAGTCATCAAAGGCCCCGGTGTTGCGCCGCAACGTCCACTCGTCATCGGCGCCGCCATCAAGATAATGGAACATCGGCGCCGGCAGGCGGCGCTGGG